>JAYUPM010000390.1:0-3200 GCA_043760145.1 Spartobacteria bacterium | reverse complement strand
TATAGAATCAAGACTCCCGCCCCGTTTTTTTCCACCCTGTGGGATGCCTGTGTTCTGACTTCGCTAATCGGGCTGGCGGCAATTTCGAGGAGCTTCTGCTGCACCGCCTTGCGTTCAGCTCGGTGAGGTTCTGCCGTCCCTAAAAATCTCTGCGTCTCTACGTTAAATTCTTTTCCGGTCTTTGCGCTCTCGGCGTTACGCGCTGCGGGTGCGGAGTTGGCGTTTGAGGATCAGGTAAAGGAGGACGAGCAAGCTGAAGGAGGCGAGGATCAGGACGGCGCTATTAAAGAAGAAGATGCTCATAGTGATCCCGAGATAGCGTTTCACAGGGCCGAAGAAGACGTTGACGTGATTTATCTCATGGGTGAGGGGATTCATGCGCCGGTAATCATTTTGTTCGGTCTCTGCTTTTGAAACCAGGTCGGTCACTTTTTGATTGGTGTAGAGCTGCTCGACTGTCAGCCCGCTGGTCCGGCTGCGGAGCCCGCCAGAATCGAGCGGTTTGCCGTGGATAATTCCATCGACGCGTCCGAGTCGTTTCTCGATTTCGCCAACGGATCCCGACTCCAGGCCGCTTAACAGGGCGAGCGTATCCTTGAGATCCTCGAGTCGGAGATCGCTGGCGGGGGTTGGGTTGGGGAGATTCTTCAGGTAATCGATCTGGCGCTGGAGTTTATCCTGGCGGATGCTCAGCGGGTTGAGTTTGGCCTGGGCCACAATGAGCGCTTCGTAGGTGTAATGAGTCGCCACGAACCGGCAGATCAGCGGGATCGTGAGCGCCGCATCGCCCCGGTCACTGGACTCAATTTCAGGATGGCGTTCCGACCAGCTCGAAAAGATATACCGCAAGTCCGGGTCCGTGTTCATCTCATCATATTCGATGAGGGCGCCCCCGAAGATGAGTTGGGGGATGAGGATCAAAGGAACCCAATTGGCGGCGGTCTTGGAATCGGCGGCAATGGAACTGATAAATAGCCCGAGGGTGGTCCCGCTCGCGGCCGTGATGAACATGAATGTGAAGTAAGGCCAGAACATCCCGCGGATCTCCAGGGCATGATTTCCGACCACGACAAAGAGCGCGCATTGGACTGCGGAAAAAAGTGCGAGCGTGCTGAATTTCGCCGCGATGTAATAGGAGAGCCTGACATTCAGGTTGCGCTCGCGATTGAGCAGGACACGGTCGCGGATGATGTCATCGACACTGTTCATCAGCGCCAAAAATAGGGCCACAAGCAATGCCATGAAGGCGTAACTCGGAATGTGAAACGCGCTGGCGAAGTTGTATTTCCCTTCCTTCGAGTAATAAAGCGCCCACCCGATCAATAACGCCAGCGCGGGCGGGGCAAGGAGCGTGATGATTATGTTCCCACGGTTGCGGAGCTTGGAAATAAAGGTGCGCCGAAACAGGGTGCGCAACTGTGTCCACTCATCGCGCCACCGGATGGCGGCACGTTTCCGCGGGGCTTCCGGGATTGGGACCGGAGCGGGTGCCGCGGGTTTGCGGAGGTTCACCAGCCGGACATCCTGGAGGAGGCGGAAGCTCTCGTATTTGTCGCGCCAATAATCAGGGGAAAATCGCCGGGCCGGGACGAACTGGGACTGATAATTCTCCTCGTAAATGATGTCCCCGCTCAAATCCCGCAAAGGCGTTTCCAGGACGTCAAAGATGAACTCGGGGCGCGTTGTGCCGCATGCCGGGCAGCCGCCCAGTTCGGTGCCGAAATGTTGTTCATGCTCGGCGGCGGCGAAATAACTGAGCATCTCGCTCGGGGTGCCGAAGAAGACGAGTTTCCCGCCCTTGTCGAGGAGCAGGGCCTTGGAGAACATCTGAAAGAGCTTTGAGGTCGGCTGATGGATGGTCACCAGCACGATCTTGTTGTGGGCCATCGACCGGATGATTTCGATGACGTGTTCGCTATCCTTCGAGCTCAGGCCGCTGGTCGGTTCATCAAACAAAAACACGTCCGCGGAACTGATCATGTCCAACCCGATGTTCAGCCGCTTGCGTTCCCCGCCCGAAAGCCGCTTCTTTACAGGGCTCCCGACCACCGAATCGCGCCGTTCACTGAGTGCGAGCTCGACCAGCTTCCCTTCAACGCGCCGGGACCTGTCCCGGCTTGAAAGGTGGGGCGAACGAATTGCAGCGGCAAACTCAAGGTTCTCTTCGATGGTCAGATGTTCATCGAATGCATCGTCCTGTGGGATGTAAGAGATGAATCCCTTAAGCGAATCGACGTTCTCGTAAAGACTCTGGCCATTCAAAAAAATCTCCCCGTCGCTGGGCTGCAATTGACCTGCTATGGCGCGCATCAAAGTGGATTTGCCGGACCCGCTGGCTCCCATCACGCAGACCATTTCGCCCCGGCTGATCGAGAACGAAATGCCATCCATACTCGTCTCGTTTCGGCGGAAACGGTGGCTGACATCGCGCAATTCGAGGCTCGAAATAATATTGCGTTCTTCCTCGATGATCCGTTCCGAAAAATTACACCGAAGGATTTGCCCGGTATCGATGCGGATGGTGTCCCCGTCCTGGAGCTCCTGCATATTGCGCACAGGAATGTCGCCCACAAGGATGGGGCGATCGGCCTGGATCACCTCCAGCTTCCCGATCTTTGCTTCGTAATTGCAGAGAATCTTGAGCAGCACCTCCCCGCTGGTGCCCGGCGAGAGCAGGATGTCGTCCACATCAAGGAGCGAGGGGTTGTTGGAAACCAGGTAACTCGATTTATACGCCTTGAGTTGAAACCGCCCGCCCAGCGCCCGCGCCCGCCGCCGCAAATCGATGAGCGGCATCTCCGAGTCGTTGTGAAAAATAATCCGGTCATCGAGGGTCGCCTCGATCGTGGTCCCGGTGCGCAGCGCGATCCCGTTCAAGAGCGCATCGACTTCCTTTAACGCCCGCACATGCACCTTTAAGCCGAAGCGCACTTCCAGCACCGACTCGCGGGTCCGGATTTTTTCGAGATTCACCTCATCATCGCTGTCGATGCTCAGATAGACTTGGGTGAGGGAGACATTTTTCTTGGCGTTAAAATAATATGCGAGGTCCTGGTAAGTAAGCACCTGTTCGCCAAGGACAATCCGTTGACCGGCATAAATCCGGCAAAACGCCCCGGGACCGAGTGGGCGTCCCCGGACGACAATTCCCTTGGAGCTTTGGTTTTTAAGGAGGATGAGATCGTGGTAACGGAAGGCGA
>JAYUPM010000389.1:0-3208 GCA_043760145.1 Spartobacteria bacterium | reverse complement strand
TTGGTTCCCACACTCAGATCATAAAGGATCGGGCTCCGGCCTGCGGAGGAACGGACAAAACGCACATTGATTTTGAGGTAACGCCCATTGGGAACATTAAATTCATCCCCAGGTGCCACAACTATTCCAGGCGCGAAAACGATCCCATCCACACTGCTCGCCACCGTGACTGTAATGGAACTTTCGTTATAGAGCTCTGCCGTCCAGTTAATGGCACCCCACTGCGCATTCACCTTGCCGCTGTCGTGAACCATTTCCCATGTGCCGTTCGCGGGTGGATCAGTCACCGAGCTTCCGGTCATGTCGCTATAATTATAGAGCTGGCCCCCAAAATTGATCGTCGTTAGGTCCACCGCGCCCACGCGTGTCTTTCCATCCTCGCCCAGTGGCCCAAGCTCTGGATCAATGCGGGAGCAGGTCCCATCATAATTGGCAGACCAAATTTTCCCTTTCTTGTCCACGGAGATTCCGGTCGGTCCGCTGCCAACAGTAACTCTCCCCACGTATGTGCCGTCATTCTTTAAGTGGCCGACTGTAGTGCCGCCAAGGAGCGAATGAGCCACCCAGACATCCCCGTTGCGGTCCACGGCGCACCCTTGAGCAGAATGAAATCCATGTTGAAACGTGCCGAGCAAACTACCGTTGGGCGCCCATTTGCGAATAATGTTCCCGGCGACGGCTGTTTCCCAGACATTGCCTTGAGTGTCGATGCCGAGGCCGTAGGAATCGTGACCGAGTCCAGTCCAGTTAACTCCATTTGGTCCGCTAAGAGGTTTGGAAGTATCCCAACGCAGGAATGGGCGCGCAGACCAAATCACGTTATTGCGATCAATCAATCCGCCGTATCCGCCGTAACCGACGCTCTTCTCCGCCCGCTTGATCGCCCCGGTTCGACCATCGAGAAGATCGAAATTCTGACCCCCGGTCCCGCTCACCCACACGTCGTTGTCCGTGTTCACCGAGATATGCCTTGTCCCCGAAGAATTGACCCGCGTGTAATGGATAATGCATTCGTCCTCCGCCGTGGAGACTCCGCCGGCTGTGTCGGCGCCACCAGCGTTGCTCCATCCCCGGATGTCGTTCAACCCGGTGGAGGTATCCATAATACCATTGCCGTTCCTATCGATCCATCCGGCCGCGCCCGCAGCGATCTTTATGACACTGTTTCCATTCCGATTGCTCGCCCACACATTGCCGTCCAAGTCCACTGTCGTGCGCGATGGATTCCTTGGCTGACCCGTTGGGGCGCTCCAATACTCTCCGCGCACGGCACCAGTATCCGTGTCTATCTTGAGGATCGTCCCCTTGCTTGAGTTCGCCACCCAGATAAAGTTAAAGGGCTCGATCCCTTCGGAAAGCTGAAGCTGGTCCGCAACGGCATGATTCACGCCGCGCGACTTGCCTTGATCAAAATCCGCGTCGCTCGTGTAGGTGCGACTCACAAACAAATCGGAACCGGCGGACACTTCCACGGTAAGTTCATCGGCACTGGAAAGTTCCGAATCACCCGCACTGAGCCGCAAAACATAGGTCCCAGGGTTGCCGAAGGTAACATTGGTTGTCGCCGCGCCAGCAGTTTCAAAACTCGCCGCTCCCGGGCCGCTCACCTTGCTCCACGCAATGGAGAGCGGCGTTGCGCCTGGGAGCCCGTCATCGGTGACCTTTCCTTGAAGCGACCCGGATTGCGGAAGAGATACAACCTGATCCGCACCTGCGTCCACTTTCGGCGCTTGATTGGTGAAGGTTGCCGCAATCGTGACTTCGTCACTGGCGGAAAGTAGCGAATCACTGGCGGTAAGGCGCAGAACATAGATGCCAGGCTGGGCAAAGGTTGCCGTTGTTGACAAGGCGCCCGCGTTTCCAAATGTAACCGCGCCGGGGCCGCTTGCCTTTGACCATGTCGTTGCAACGGAACTTCCATCAGGCAGGCCATCGTCTGTCACTTGGCCATTGACTTGGATCACATTGCGAACGGTCAAGCTCTGGTCCGGCCCGGCGTCGGGCACCGGCGCCCCGTTGACAGGAGGGTTGACAGTCACGGTTACTTCATCGCTTGCGGACAGGGCCGAGTCGCTCGCAGAGAGCTGAAGCACGTAAACCCCGGCAGCACTAAATTGCGCGCTGGATACAGCCTGACTGTCGTCGCTAAAGCTAACCGCGCCGGGACCGCTCACCTGACTCCATATAACGCCGAGCCCGGCACCAGCAGGTAATCCATCGTCGCTCGCAGTGCCTTGCAGCGCTACAGTGCCAGCGAATGGAACGGTTTGATCAATACCGGCATTAACCTGGGGCGCGGCATTGGGACGTTTGACGGTAATTGTTATCAGATCCCCCGCTGAGAGCAGCGAATCACTTGCGGTTAAACGCAACACATAGGTGCCAGGCACAGTGAAAGCCGCCGATGTGCTCCCGGCAGTGGGATTGACAAATGTAACTACCCCAGGGCCCGAGATGCCCGACCAGCGCAAGGTCAAAGCTCCACCCAATGGAAGACCATCATCGGTTGCGGTGCCCGTAAAAGACGCTGATCCCGGCGAACTCAGCGTCTGGTCGGGACCCGCATTGGGAACCGGAGCCTTATTTCCGGCCTTTACGATCACAGTCACTTCGTCACTACTGGAAAGCACGGAGTCACTTACCGTGAGACGCAGAACATAAGTGCCAGGAACCTCGAACGCCGCAAATGTCGAGGAAGCCGAGGGATTGCTAAAGCCCACCAGCGAAGGGCCGTTAACCTTGGTCCACTCATAGACCAGTGGCGTTCCTTGCGGGGTCCCATCATCGGTAACGGAGGCGTTAAACGCGGCAAAGGCCGGCAACGTAATCGTCTGGTCAACCCCGACAGATACAGATGGCGCATCATTGACGGAGAGGATGGTCAAGCTGACGGTCGCCGACTCTGAATCCACTGACCCGTCGTTTACCTTGAAACTGAAACTGTCCAAGCCGTGATAATTGCTGGCGGGCGTGTAAGTCCTGCTTTGTCCCGTGCCGGTAATCGTGCCGTGTTGTGGCGGGGTGACAATGCTATAAGTCAGCGGGCTTCCTTCGACATCCGAGCCGGCAAGGGTAATGGTCGCCGGTGTATCCTCCATGAGCTCCACCGCCTGCGCTTGCGCGATGGGCACGTCGTTTATTGGGCGGACCGTGATCGACACCGTTGCTGGAACCGAAGTAAGGGCCTCATCACTTACTGTGAACGTGA
>JAYUPM010000388.1:0-3214 GCA_043760145.1 Spartobacteria bacterium | reverse complement strand
GCCCTTTCCACCCTGTGGGATGGTAGTGAGCGGTTTCCAAAAGTCAGTCGGCGTTAAACGTATCCTTTGGGCGTATTCTACTGTGTTCCGTGGGCCATCTTTACAGAATATGTCCCATCTTCACCCGCTTGGTTTCCAAATACTTCTCGTTATGCGGGTTTGGCGTGGCCTTGATCGGCACCACCTCCACGATCTTTAACCCGTATCCTTCAAGCCCGATTACTTTTCTCGGGTTATTGGTCAGGAAGCGCATCTTGCGGACACCGAGATCCACCAGTATCTGCGCGCCGATCCCGTAATCGCGCAGTTCCGGGGCGAACCCGAGTTTCTCATTGGCTTCGACGGTATCGAGTCCTTCCTCCTGGAGTTTGTAGGCGTGGATCTTAGCTGGGAGACCGATCCCGCGACCTTCGTGCTGGCGCATATAAAGAAGCACGCCGCTGCCCGCCGCCTCGATTTGGGCCAGGGCGCTATGGAGTTGGTTACCGCAATCGCATCGCAACGAACCGAAGATATCGCCTGTCAGGCATTCACTATGCACTCGGACCAGTGTGTTCTTGGTTTTGGTGATCGTCCCTTTGACCAGTGCCAGATGATGCGCCCCGTCCACGACCGAGCGATACATGTGGAGTTCAAAATCGCCGTGCGTGGTTGGGAAATTGATCACTTGCTCGCGTTCAATCAACCGTTCCCGGCTTCGCCGATACGCTATGAGATCTTCGATGCTGCACATCTTGAGCTTGTGCTTCTTGCGGAACTTCAACAACTCCGGGAGCCGTGCCATGGTGCCATCGGCATTCAAAATTTCGCACAGCACACCTGCTGGAGATAGGCCCGCGAGTCGCGCCAGATCGACACTGGCCTCTGTGTGTCCGGCGCGCCGCAACACCCCACCCGTTTTTGCCCGGAGCGGAAAGACATGTCCGGGCTGCACCAAATCCTGCGGCACCGATTTAGGGTCAACGAGCACCTTGATGGTGTGGGCCCGGTCGTAAGCGCTGATCCCGGTGGTGATGTTTTTTGCTGCATCGACGGAGACAGTAAAATCGGTGCGATAACTCTCCCGGTTCTCGAGCACCATCCGCTGGAGCCCGAGCTGCTCCGCGCGCTCTTCGGTGATCGGTGCGCAGATCAATCCGCGTCCGTGGGTCGCCATGAAATTGACGGCTTCCGGCGTGATCGCATCGGCCGCCATGACAAGGTCACCCTCGTTCTCGCGGTCGGCGTCGTCGGTGACAATGATCATCCGACCGGCGCGCACCTCCTTGAGGACGTCCTCGATCGGGTCAAATTGTGGGGCAATGGGCATTGGGGGCAATATCGACACGCTTGGCGGGGGTGGGAAGAACGAATGACGACAGGCCAAGGGGAAAAGCGGAAAGCGGAAAGCGGAAAGCGGAAAGCGGAAGAGCCAAAGACGCAATTCAGCATGCCCTTTGCGCGAAGCGCCTTGGAGTGCGCCTGTCCTCTGGCGCTTTCGGAAGGGATTGCGGGTCAGAGGTCAGAGGTCGGGCGGATCTGTCGGATCGGACCGATCAGTCCGATCTTCCGATCTTCCGACTTCCGATCTTCCGACCTCCGACCTCCGACCTCGGCTGCGGCACGCAGATAAGTGAGCGCGGCGGCGAGACTTTGCTCGTCGCGGGCGTGGATGCGCATCAGCGACTGGCCGGCTTCGACCAACTCGCCGACTTTCCCAATATCCGAGCAGCCCACCGCGTGATCAATGGAATCCGTCGCAATGGCGCGGCCAGCACCAAGGACCACACAGCCTCGCCCGATCGCACCCGCATCCATTTTTGTGATCCGGCCTGAGCGCGTGGCTGGCACGTTGTGGATGATCGGGGCCGCATGGATCTCGGTGATCCGATCCAATGTGCTCGCGTCGCCTCCTTGCGCCTCAACGAGCGCGATGAACTTGTTCCAAGCGGTGCCGTCGTTGAGCCATGCCTGGAACTGGGTCCGCGGCAAATGCGAGACACGTTCGGCAAGGTTGAGCGTGAGTTGCACCAAGTCGTCCGGGCCGCGCCCTTGGAGCGTGGCGAGGGCTTCCGCCACTTCCAGCGCATTGCCAACGGCGCGCCCGAGCGGTTCGTCCATTGCGGTCAGTTCGACCAGTGTCTCGATCCCCATCTCTTCGCCGACAGCCACCATGGATGCAGCGAGCGCCTCGGCCTCGGTGCGTGTCTGGAGCAGCGCGCCCAAACCGAACTTCACATCCAGGATCAGCCGGTCGAGCCCTTCCGCTAGTTTTTTGCTCATGATGCTGGCCACGATCAACGGCGGCGAAGGCACGGTCCCGGTTACGTCGCGCAGCGCGTAGAGTTTCTTGTCGGCGGGACATAAGTCGGCCGTTTGTCCCATCATCACGACCCCGATCCGTGCGAGTTGCGAACGGCTCTCCGTTTCATTGAGCGCGATCCGGAATCCGGGGATGCTTTCGAGTTTATCCAATGTGCCGCCCGTGATTCCGAGGCCGCGTCCGGAAATTTTGGGAACCCACAACGGCGCGCAAGCAAGCAGTGGCGCGAGGATGAGTGATACCTTGTCACCGACCCCGCCCGTCGAATGTTTACCAACCTTCGGCGGTGACCCGGGAGGGTGAGTGAGCACGCGCCCGCTCATCATCATGGCCTTGGTAAGGGCGCTGGTTTCGGTGGCGGTGAGGCCTTGGAAATAAACCGCCATGGCCCATGCGCTGGCTTGATAATCGGGCACATCGCCCGAGGTGTAGCGCTGTATGAACTCGGCAATGTCGGCGGGGCTCAGGACATGGCCGTCGCGTTTTTGTTCGATGAAGCTGGGGATGTGGAGCACGGGGGAAGGATAGGCAGAAGTTGCGTTATTCGTAATGCGTGATTCGTTGGAACTTCACGCGCCGCACACGGCGTCCATCGCACTTTGTAACGGTGGCGAGATAGTCGCCGACCAGCACGGTTTCATTCTCCTTCGGCAGATGTCCAAGAAGGTGAGTGACATAGCCCCCGACAGTGGTGACTTCTTCGCTCTCCAGAATGAGGCCTGTCCGGTCCCGGAGATCGTGGAGCGGGAGCCGGCCGCGCACGGTAAACTGATCGGGACTTGCCCGCTCGATGTCAGGCGGCTCAGCATCAAACTCGTCCTGAATTGCACCGACAAGCTCCTCAATGACATTGTCGAGCGTGACGATGCCCGCCGCGCCGCCGAATTCATCGATTACCAGGGCCATGTGCGC
>JAYUPM010000387.1:0-3216 GCA_043760145.1 Spartobacteria bacterium | reverse complement strand
GTCCTCGATTCCCCGTCCATTGTCGTTTTCGAGGACGAGGACGAGGGACGAGGACGAGGACGATAAACCCGCTTAAGTTCGCGCCATTCGTGTCCGTCCCCCTCTGCGCCTCTGCGTCTCTGCGTTAAATTCCGAATCTGCGGTCTCTGCGTTAATTTGCGGCCCTTTGCGTTAAGCGTTCGACGTATTTGGCGAGGAGATCGAACTCCAGGTTGACCAGGTCACCGGCCTTGCACGATGCGAGGCTTGTGACAGCAAGGGTGTGGGGGATGATCCAGACAATAAAGTGCGCCGGATGCACCTCGGCCACGGTGAGGCTGATCCCGTTAATCGCGATGGATCCTTTCTGGATCACATAACGGGAGAACTCGGCCGGCAACGCAATCGTGAGCCGGTGATCGCGGCCCACTGGCTCGAAGCCCAGCACCGGACTGGGGCAATCGATATGTCCCTGGACAAAATGTCCGCCCAAACGGCCGCTCGCCTGCAGCGCCTGTTCCAGGTTGACCGGGGCGCCAACCAAAAGCTGCCCGAGGTTGGTGCGCGCCAGCGTTTCCGCGAGGAGATCAAAGACCAATTCCGAGCCGGAGTGCGCGCTGACAGTGAGGCAGCAGCCGTTGACCGCGATACTATCCCCCGAGCGCACTGTGGCGGCGATCTGGGGCGCTTCAATGGCTAAACGCGCCTGAGCGTCAGCAACTGAGAGGCTCAGCACGCGGCCGCGTTCTTCGATCAATCCGGTGAACATGACGCACGCTAACTCCAAGCCGCCCCTTAGTGGAACGGCGAAATATAGACCCGCATGAGGTTTACCCGGCCGCCGGGAAAATACCATCGTTTTTGAAACTCGAAACTGCGCTGGGCGTGAATGTAATCGAGGGTGGCGGGTTTGCCGGGATAGTTGGGATCGTAGACAAGGAAGCGGATATCCCCGCCGGGACGCCGTTCCATCTTATAGACAATAACGACGTGGTTCATCTTGGGGAACCGGGCGATATAGACTGCGCGGAGTTTGTGATGTTCCACGGAATCGACGAGCCACTCAGCAGCCGAAGCCTGTCCGGCTCGCAAATGGCCCATGATCATCCGCCAATTTCCCACACGCATATATGTCGGAAACCAATTCCCGAGGTTCTCTTTCAAGAGCCCTTCATATGCGATGGAGAAAGAATGGAGATCGCGAAAACCGGGAATCATGATCCGATGCTTCGGTCCATCGCTCCAGACCGGCACCCGGCAGATCTGCCGGACGATTTTCCGATATTCCTCCCGCGAAACTTTCACGTCCTCCGGGGCAAACCGCGCAAACTGATGAAACTGCAGCACCGCCCGGGCAAGGACAAAACAGCGGTGGCTGAATTCCACTGGTTTATCCCGGCGACTGATATGGAGATTGCCGCGTTCATCGATGCCGTAAGCCAACGCAGTGTCATTGGAAAACGCGAACGTGTCCCGGCGCAGATCGAAATCGCGGGCAATGGCGGGCGCGCTAACGATGGCGAACAGGGTAACCAGTAGAATGGCGAAGGATTTCAAAAGAAGAAAATGAGGGACGGGATGGAATTGTCAGCCTGTTAAAGGTGGGCGGGCGGTTTATAACGAGCCAGAAGTATGGATAAGATCATCAACCACTCTGACTGCCGGGTGCGGCTTCTTGCGCCCCAGCAAGTGCGCGCGCTGCAGAGTTGGGAAGAGAGTTTTAAGCTGCAGGCCAAGGATCATCGATACTACGAACTCTTGGATCAAACCTTGGAGGGGTTCGAGTTCCATTATCTCCTGATCGAAGATCGCAATCCGCAGCGTTCCTGGATCCAGCCGGTTTTTTTCGTCGACCAGGATCTCGTCGCAACCGCGCCCCGCTTTCTGAGGACGATCGTGGGATATGTGCGCAAAATCTTCCCGCGCTTCCTTCAGCTCAAAATGCTCATGGCCGGATGCGCAGCGGGCGAGGCGCATCCGTCCTCGGCTCGCGAGGATTTTCGCCGGGCCGTGGAGGTTGCAGCGCAAGTCCTGCCAGAGATCGCGCGCAAGTCCGGCGCATGGATGGTCATCTGGAAAGATTGGCCGGCCGAGTATCGTGAGGATTGTGCCGTGCTCACTTTGGGCAATCAATTTTATCGGCTGGCCAGTATGCCCGCCACCCGGCTGGCCCTCGATTTCAAAAGCTTCGACGAATACATGCAGCGCCAGCTCAGCCACGCGATGCGGAAAAATTTAAGGCGCAAATTCAAGGCAACCCAGGGAGACGCGCTGGAGATGACCGTGGTCACTAATGTGGCCGACATTGTCGATGAGGTGCATGCCCTTTACTCCCAAGTCCTCGCCCGCTCCCCATTGCAATTTGAGCGGCTCACAAAAAAATTCCTGATCGAGCTCGGCACCCGGATGCCGGACCGGGCCCGGTTTTTCCTTTGGCGCCACAATGGCCGTTTGGTGGCGTGCAGTATTTGCCTGGTGCACGACGGGACAATTTATGACGAATATCTCGGGCTCGATTACGCGGTGGCCCTGGAGATGCACCTCTATTTTGTGACACTGCGCGATGTGCTGACGTGGGCGATGGCGAACGGGCTGAAGCGTTACCGCAGTTCGCCACTCAATTACGACCCGAAGCTGCACCTGGGCTTTGAGCTGGCGCCCTTGGATCTATACGTTGCTGGCGCATCGCCCCTCATCCACGGACTGTTGCGCTGCGCCCTCCCATGGATCGCGCCAACCCGCTCCCAACCCGTTCTTAAAAAATTCCCCAACGCCGCCGATCTTTGAGAGCGAGACATTTTGGAGTGTCGTAAGTGCGCTAGGAGTCTGTCGGACTTAAAAATCAAGAGATTCAAATCCGACCGTGCCGGTTTTGAAAATTTTGCGCAACCAATCGTCCGCGGCGCGACTTGGAGAGGTGCTTTGTGCTCAGCCGGTCACAAAATGGAAAAATGCCGTGAACAGCGGTGAATATTATTGGTTAAGGTGCTCCTTTGATGTGGTTTTCAGGCTGTTTGATGAGCGAGCAACGTTTCGTACCCATCAATGGCCGCGATTTTTGATAAAACCCGCGGAAAACCGTCGCGTGTGGGCGCGTGCCTTCCGCAAAGCGGCTTAAGTCGCTTCGATTCCTGGAACTATTTTGATGGAGGCTTGTTATCCCGGAGCCGCGGGAAGTTCCCGGAGGATAGTCAGGCAGCGGGAGAAGAGTTCCTTGAGAGGATAGGCCGAGGCCAT
>JAYUPM010000386.1:0-3216 GCA_043760145.1 Spartobacteria bacterium | reverse complement strand
GCTTTTATCATTGGTGGTTTTCAGGTTTGGGTTTTACCCGACCAGCACCACCATTTCTATAGCTTAACCTCTGGCCCGATTTCCGGGGTCCACCTCATAATTCATCCTTGTCTTCGCTTGCTCAACATTCAGTTTTATTCCGGGCTGCGCCGGAATAAAACTTAAGGTTTAGGCTGCGCTCGCATCGGATTTGTTTGTTTGAGACGTTCCATGTTCGGTTCGGCTGTCGGTGTCGTTACAGCGCTGCCGCAACAAAGTATAGTCCTCGAATATGTCGCCATACTTGGCGGCGACTTCGGGGCCGAGGTCGAGGCGCGGCAAAGGGTCGCCGCCCTGACCGATAGTAAGCTCGTAAACTCTGGCAGTAGTTCCAGCTCTCGGGCCAGAAAGAATGGTCGCATAATCGCCGACTGCGAACGGAGCGCCGTTGACGAACCTACACACCCGGAAAACGAGCCATAGGACAGTGAACGCACCGGCGAAGAAGCCGAGCCCGGACAGACAAGCATAAGCAAGCAGCAGAAAAAGGAAGGTCGTAAGCTCGGTGAAGACTGCCGGAAACACGCCGTCGCGGCGGAGCGAAACCGTAGCGGGAATCCAAAGCATCAACGTGCCGAGCACCCATGCAATCGTCATCGGTCTCGCACAAATGCGATGGCGCAGTGGTGGGAGCATACGCTAGCGGCCTAACGTCTAAGCGCTGGCACCGCTGGGGCGGGGGTGAGCGTTGAGACGTGATGGCGGGTTAAAGTTACGGAAAGCATAGCCGACAGAGCAGCCCCAGCGGTTGTCCAGCCGCGCCTTGTTCGCCCTTGGTTTGTGGTGATGGCGGCTCATGTGTCAGTGCTGATGTCGTCCCACTCATGATCCATGTAGCCTATGAGCCAGTTCAGGACGTAGTGCCTCTCCTGAACAACACCGCCTTCGAGCTTGGCTGGTGCTGGCTTGCCCTTCACTCGGGCGTCCGTGATGGCCCAGTGATAGCGATAGATGACATCGGCCTGATCCAAAATCTGATCAAACGGACGTAGCTTGGCATCCTTGAGGAACTGTGCGGTATCACGATCTCTTAGGATGCCGACTAGCTTCGGAACATCGCAAATCCCTTCGGGCTTCGTCAGGGTGTCCACATAGCCAAGTGACCACAGCAAAACCCAAGCGCACTCATACCTCCAAGAGAACTTGCTACGATCAGGCTGAGCCGGGGAAGCATCCTTGATAAATGCAGCCTCCTCCGGCGAAAAGAACTTCTCAGCACCATACTTCTTCACGAGAGAATCAACTGTAGCCTGTTCTAATCCCTCCCCCTTCACGGCAGCGATGACGACAGCGATAGCACGATGAGCTATCTCCTCTGTCGTTCTCTTCTTCGCTTCCGTAGCGTCCTCAATAACTGGCAAGTGCTCAATGACCGGAACACCCTCCTTCATCAGCCGTTCAATGGATCGCTGTTTCCGTTCCTTGGCTTCTTTGGTGGGTTCTCTGGCCTCAAGTTCATTGATCTTGGCTTTGCGGTCATCGGGCGTCTGGCTCATAGCGTGTGTGGAAAATAGAACAAGAATCAGTCCGCAGGCAGCTTGGATTCGATTCATGGCGAGTGACGCGTTGAGTTGGGCGAACATGGATTGGACAGCTGCTGTTATTTCGAGTGCTGTGGTTTCGGATCATTGCGCACACGGGTATACCCCCACACTTGAGGAGGCGAGTCCGAAAAACTGGAGCGGACAAATCTCCCGGGTCGTTATGGTTTGTGCCTTGCACGGCATCCAGAGAAAAGGATGAAGGATGAATTATGAACACTGCCATCCCACAGGGTGGAAACAATGAAGCGGGAGTCTTGATTCTATAAGGGGTTGCGAGTGGTTTTCACAGGAGGTCGATTGCGAGTTTTTGCCGGTAACCCCGGGAAGTGACACCTCACATTTTTCCACAGATTCCTGCAGATGGCTCAGATTGGCGCAGATACCGGAAAGAGGAGAATCATCTACGAGCAGCCGCGTCTCCCTCCCTTTATCTGCGTCCCTCTGAGAAATCTGCGGTTCAAACTCCGGATCTTTTTAACCGCAGATGACCGCAGATTCCTCAGATGAAGATCGGGCAAGGCTGGGGTTCAAAACGTTCGAATCCTGATGACGTCACGCTTCCGGGGCTTGGTATCTGCGGTCATCTGCGAGAATCTGCGCAATCTGCGGACCAGTGAGAGACTTCCATCAGGGGTTCAATGATGGATTTTTTGGGATGTGGGCAGGAAAATTATAGGCAAGAAAATGTTTCCACCCCAAATCTTCCGACCTTTCTTCCGACTTCCTATGGGATGCCTGTGTAAAAGTTGTTAGAGATTTCCGCTTTGCGCCTACGAACTTCTAACCTAACTTTCGCGCCCGACTTCCGACCTCCGACCTCCGCTTTCCGCTTTCCGCTTTCCGATTTTCCCATGGCCCAATCCCCGACTTTGCGCGCAGAAGCCCTTATTGAGGCGCTTCCTTTTATTCAAAAATTCCGAGGCGAGCTTTTCGTTATCAAGTATGGGGGGAGCGCGATGGAGGACGACAATGTAGTGGAACGCTTTTTACGCGATGTGGTTTTCCTCGAAGCAGTTGGGATCAATCCGGTGCTGATCCATGGGGGCGGCAAATCGATCACGGCCCGGATGCGCGACGAGGGATTGAAGCCGCGGTTTGTCAATGGGTTGCGCGTAACCGATGCGCAATCGATCGGGATCGTGGAGGATGAACTCGATAACGTCATCAATCCCGGGATCGCCAAATTGCTCAACGAGCTTGGAGGGAAAGCGGTTGGGATTCCCGGAAAGAGCTTTTTAAGGGGGCAAAAATTGCCGCCACAGACCGAGGGGAAAGTGACAAATATCGACCTTGGCTTCGTTGGGGAAGTGATCGATGTGGACCTGAGTTTGATTTTAAAGGCGATCTCCGAGGAAAAGGTCCCGGTGATTTCGCCCCTCGCGCGCGATGAAAAAGGAGTGGTTCTCAATATCAACGCCGACATTGCAGCGGGGACAATCGCGGGGCGTTTGAAAGCCGCGAAATTTATCTATCTTAGCGACGTGCCGGGGGTGATGCGTGATCCGACCAACAAGCAGTCGCTCATTCCTTCGGTGAACCGCGAAATGATTGAGCAATTGGTCAAGGACGAGATTATCAGCGGGGGGATGATTCCGAAGGTGGACTCGGCGGTGGCGGCGCTTGGGGAGGGGGT
>JAYUPM010000385.1:0-3219 GCA_043760145.1 Spartobacteria bacterium | reverse complement strand
TCCGGGGCGGTCGCACCTTCCAGGCCGCCAATCTAGGACAGCGTTTCCTCCTCGATGCGCTGTTCAATCCTGAAATCACCCTTGTCACCGTTTATGGCAAGGCCGGCACGGGCAAAACTTTGCTCAGTGTCGGGGCCGCCCTTCAACAGGTCCAATGTAACGATTACGAGAAGATGCTGATCACCAGGGTCATCATGCCGACTGGGCGGGATATCGGATTTCTACCGGGCCGTATGGAAGACAAGATGCAACCATGGGTCCAGCCCGCGTATGATGCACTTGAGCAATTGATGGCCCGGCCCCGCAAACCCGAGCAGTTCGACAAGAAAAAACAAAGCGCCCGCAAAGCCGACTCGACCCCGGGCCGCGATCAAACTGATGCCCAGAACAAGGTCGCGCGTCCGTATCTCTCATTAATGGAGTCGGGCATGTTGGAAATTGAAGCGATTGCCCATATCCGTGGCCGATCCATTCCACGCGCCATTTTCATTGTCGATGAGGCCCAGCAACTCACGCCGCACGAGGCCAAAACGCTGGTCACGCGGATGGGCAAAGGGAGCAAGATCATCATGATCGGTGACTTGGGCCAGATCGATAATCCGTATGTGGATGCCCACACCAATGGACTGGTTTACACACGGAACCGTCTCCAGGGCCAATCGTTCATGGCCCACATCAATCTCTTCAAGGGTGAACGCAGCGAGATGGCTGAGTTCGCCGCCAACCTGATGTAGGAGGGGCGGCTTCCGTATCTGCCACGAAGAACGCTGCGCGGTGAATGCAGTCATCTCACTCTTTTCGTCCTCGTCCTTTTCGGACACTGCCCCACTGTTCACCAGGTCCCCCCGGTGGTTAGTTAGCCGAGATCCGTCCCACGATCCCAAGGCAGCGCGTGATCAGCGCTGTCCATCCCGTCTGATGGTTTGCCCCAAGGCCGCATCCGATGTCGGCGTGGAAATACTCGTGGAAGAGTAAGTGATCGCGCCAGTGCGGGTCCTCGGCATACCGGAAGTTATCGCCGAAACATGGGCGCCGCCCTTTCTCATCGAGCGTGAAGATAGTGGAGAGGCGACGCGCCAGTTCCAGTGCCACTTTGTCGAGGGTCAGGAAGGTGCCTGAGCCGGTCGGATACTCTATCTGCACAGTCTCGCCGTAGAAATGGTTGTAACGTTCAAGGGCTTCGATGAGCAGATAATTGATCGGAAACCAGATCGGGCCGCGCCAGTTGGAGTTGCCGCCAAACAAACCGGAGCGCGATTCGGCCGGCTCGTAACAGATCCCGTAATCGTTGCCGTCGAGTTTGAGCTGATACGGTGTTTCGTATACCTTTGAGAGGGACCGGATCCCGAATGGGGAAAGGAATTCGGTTTCATCGAGGACATATCGCAACACCCGGACAAGCTGTTCCCGCGAAGGTATGGCGAGTAACCGGAGCAGTTCGCCGCCTTTTTCACACGCGACTGTGGAGGAGATGTGCCGGGAGAGATCCGGGCGGTTTTTCATGAACCATTCCATCCGTTTCCGGAACCCGGAAAGCTTATTAATCGTCTTCTCCTCGAGCACCTCGCACGCAAGCAACGGAATCAATCCGACCAGTGAGCGGACCCGGAGCGGCACTGTCTCCCTGCCTTCAATGAGTAACTGATCGTAATAGAAACCGTCTTTCTCGTCCCAGAGTCCGCCGCCGCCCACCTCATTCATGGCATCGACGATCTCGACGAAATGCTCGAAAAATTTCGAGGCGATATCTTCATACGCGGGCCGGGTAAGAGCCAGTTCGAGTGCCATGGAAAGCATGGTGCCGCAATAGAAAGCCATCCATGCGGTGCCATCGGCCTGGGCAAGCGATTGGCCCGAGGGGAGAGGCTGGGAGCGATCGAAGAGCCCGATGTTATCAAGGCCGAGGAAGCCGCCGGCAAAGATGTGGCGTCCCTGGACGTCCTTGCGATTGACCCACCATGTGAAGTTCAGGAGCAGCTTCTGGAAACAGCGCTCCAAGTAAAGAGTATCGCGCTGGCCTGCGGGCGCGCTGATCTTGTAAACGCGCCAGCACGCCCATGCATGCACGGGCGGATTGACGTCCTTGAAATTCCATTCGTATGCCGGGATCTGCCCGTTGGGATGCATATACCATTCGCGCAAGAGCAACTGGAGCTGGTCCTTGGCGAACTCCGGGTCCACGCGCGCCATCGGGATCATGTGGAAGGCTAGATCCCACGCCGCGAACCACGGATACTCCCACTTATCGGGCATCGAGAGGACATCGTGCGCGTGAAAATGATGCCAGTCGGCGTTGCGAATTTTGGCGTGGCCGGCTGGGGGCGGCGGCATCGCGGGATCGCCATGGATCCATTCCTTGACGATGTAATGATAGAATTGCTTGGACCAAAGCAGACCCGCGTAAGCCTGGCGGACGACCTGTTGCTGATCCGCATTGAGCGCCGGGGCCATGATACTGGCAAAGAACTCGTCCGATTCACGTTTCCGCTGAACAAAGAGTTCTTCGAACCCAGCTCCAAAAGCCGGCTCCTGCGATGATGCCTCGGGCCGCAACCGGAGATGCACAACCGCGCGATCTTGAGCAGGAATAGTAAGCCGGTAATGAGGCGCCACCTTTGTCCCTGAGGATGCATTCACCGCCTCCTGGATCCCGTGGATGACGTAATCGTGGAACCCGTCCTTGGCCACACCGGATGCGTTGGGCGCCTTATACAGCTTGCGCAGGTTCGTTTCGTTCTCGGTGAAAAGGAGGGGCGCGGGCGTCTCCATCTCGAGCCGGAACTGGCCCAGGGTCGGATGATCGGCGAGCACCGTCGTGTCATCGATCATCCGCAGATTAGGTTTCGCCGTGGCATTTTCACACGCCCCCCAGCTCCATGTGTTGCGAAACCAAAGCGTCGGCAGAAGGTGGAGGTCAGCCGGTTCCGCGCCCCGGTTTTCAACGGTGATCCGGATCAATATGTCATCCGGCCCGGCCTTGGCGTATTCGACAAACAGATCGAAGTATCGTTGTTGATCGAAGATCCCGGTCTCATGAATCTCGAACTCCCGCTCGGCCCTGGTCCGGCGCCCGTTCTCATCGATGAGCCTCTGATACGGATACTCGGCATGCGGATATTTGTATAAGCCACGGAGATAGGAATGGGTCGGGGTCGAAGCCAGATAGTAATAGGCCTCTTTCACATCCTCCCCGTGATTGCCCTGCGGATTGCTCAACCC
>JAYUPM010000384.1:0-8342 GCA_043760145.1 Spartobacteria bacterium | reverse complement strand
CTGCAGAAGACGGGGTGGGGGAATCGATGGCCCCGCCGGTGGCTACGCAATCTCGGGGCCGCCAACGGACAGGCGCTTCTTTTTCAACGTGCCGCTTATGACCAGATCGGCGGACATGAGGCGGTCCGTGATCATCTCGTGGACGATGTGGCTTTGGGACGCGCCGTGGCGGAACGCATTGGGGAGGGAATGCGGTTGCGAAACTGTGAGGCCCTCCGGTTTTCCCAATGCCGGATGTACCAATCTTTCGGCGAGGTTTGGGAAGGTTTCACAAAAAACGCGCGCCCGGCTTTTGAAGCGTCCCTGGTGAGCTTTCTGTTGATCGGGCTCCAGCAATTCTGTCTATTTGTCCTCCCATTTGGGCTCTGCTTATTCGGACCCGACCCTCTGATTCTGGCACAGATCGCCCTCATTTACCTGATGCGGATCGTGGTGGCGTGGCGATTTGAGAGCTCCTGGATGGGATGCATTTTTCACCCCGTCGGATATTTGATCGCAATTGCCATTGGCCTCAACAGCTGGAAACGGACGGCGACCACAGGGGTCAGATGGAAGGATCGGGTTTATCAGCATGTCACAGGAAAATGACCGCCCCGGAACTTGCATTTTTCGGGTTCCCCGGCATCGTCCCCCTGAACGCATGCAAGTAAATCTCCTTAAATCCAAAATCCACCGGGCCACCGTCACGGGAGCAAGTCTCCATTACGAAGGGAGCATGACCATCTCCAGTGATTTGGCGGAACGGGTCGGCCTGCTCCATTACGAGCGGATTCTTGTAAGCAACATGCGCAATGGCGAACGGTTCGAGACTTACGTGATTTATGGAGAAGCCGGGACGGGGCAGATCCAGTTAAACGGAGCGACTGCGCACCTCGGTCAGATCGGCGACCGACTTACGATCATGAACTTCGGCGCTTACACCCCGGAGGAGGCAATCGGCCACAAACCGCGCGTGCTTGTGCTCAATGAAAAAAATGAGGTGGTTCGTTTCGATAACGGTTCCTCCGCCTCCGATCTTCAAGTAGTTGTCTGATTTTTATGGCCGCAATCGATTCTGAAATTTTCCTGCATCCTTTTGCCCTCGGGTTTTACACGAGCACAATCTTCACGATCCTTTCCCTTATTCAATGCTTCCGGTTGAAAGGGGAATTGACCCGTTACCGGCGGCATCTCAGCGACAAGCTGGAGATCGAGGCCGAGACGATGAAGAAGATCAAGCAGGAGCTCGAGGTGTTGCGAAAAGAAAACGAATCGCTCCGCGTGAAAGTCAACGCACTCAACGATACGCCCGATCGCAAAATTATGCGCGATCTCGAAGTCTACGCCCGGGCCGAGAAACGGATGCTCATCAATGTCCCCGGATTTGCCCCCGCGTGGGAAACTGCAAAGTCCGAGGCGCACTGTGATTTGGTGGAGGAAGAAAGCGGCCGGAGCGCGCCGAAGCGGATCTTTGCCCGGCTCTTTGGTGGTGGGGGAGAGAAGGTTGCGATTCAATCCCGCGAGGAAAACAAAGCCCGCGAGTCCGAATCGCCGTAAGGGATAAAGGGATAAAACGGTTGGGGCTTTCCGCTCTGCTGCGCGCAGCGCCATGGAGTGCGCCAGTATTCTGGCGCTTTCGGATGGGATCCCGAGTGGCTTGAGAATCTAAGTCTCCAGATAGTTTCGCAGCTGTTGCCGCAGGTCGGTCCGGGCGCGGAATAGCACGCTTTTTACCGCAGGGACCGACAACTCGAGGACGGTGCCGATTTCCTCATACGAAAACTCGTCATAGCGCCGAAGGACAATCGCCATGCGCTGGACCTCAGGAAGTTGATCGATGGCGTGCTGGATGGCTCCCTGCAGTTCGTCATCCAGAAGCGTGGCATCAGGCGCTTTGCCATGGCGATCGGCCATCTGGATGGGACGTTCACCTTCTTCAGGAGCGGCATCCAGGGAATGTCCCGGGTGTCGCTTTCGACGGCGCAGTTCGTTGCAGACAAGGTTGCGCATGATCGTAAACAACCATGTGGTGAATTTCGCGGTGGGTTCGTATCGCGCGGCCGATTTCCAGACCCGGATAAATACCTGCTGGGCAATGTCCTCCGCATCGCAATCGTCGCCGAGCATCTTGGTGACGGCGCCAATCACCCGATGTTGATGGGCTTGGATGAGGTCGCCAAGGGCTTCCATGTCGCCGCTCTTAATCCGCTCCATCCAAATGAGGTCCCGGGCCGCGGCGTCGGGCGATGGCTCCGCGGGGAGATTCGGATCGAGGCTCATGAAAAAAGAAAACGAGAAGGTTCAGCGAAAGCCGAGCGGGGCAATCACGATGCGAACTAACCTTCCGTGAGGCAATCAATTTTCCCCCAAGGAGTTGGGGTGCCCTAAGCATTACCCGCATTTGGGCGCGGGTGCCCTGCAGACTTGGAAGTCTATATCTGTTTAGCGTGCCCATCGCGATGCCTGCTCCGTAGCGCAGGTTTCCAAACCTGCTGTGTCGCCGACTTCCAAGTCGGCATGGCATGAGGAAAGGATGAAGGATGAAGGATGAAAGTAGCAGCGACGTCCCGTCGCTTTTCTCCGCGGGAGGGTCTGGTTCGGCAGATCCCCCATCCGCGCCACTAACCGCTCGATTTGAAACCATCCACCCTCAAGCCATCAAGCCCTCAAGCCACCACAGTTTGTCTGTCCCCTTTGTCCCGGTTTAGCGCCTTCCGGGGTTTGTAGTTCCGGCTTCAGCCGGTCGGGGAAGGCGACGTCAGAAGTCAGAATGAAGAAGGGTGGGAATCCGCCCTTGCCGCATAAATGCGGAACTACAAACTCCGGAAGGCGCTAAACAGATGCGGACTGCCGCATTACTGGATCAAAGCAGGCGTTCGCTGAGGGACAGGGCCTTTAGGTAGACACGATGCTGGCCGCCGCCGCCGATTTCCTCGAGCAACAAACTGGAGGTGTCGTTGCTGCCAGCCGGAAGCAGGTGATGATAAATACGATTGGCGGATAGTCGGACTTCGATCCGGAAAAAATCGCCCGCTGCATCCCGTTGGAAATGGAGGGAGCCTGTGTCAGCGTTTAATTCGCAGAGACTGAGTGAGCGACCCGGCTCGGAGTGAAGGGTAAAGCGGACTGGCTGGCCGGCGGGATTGGTGAAGAGATAATCGGTCCCGGAGCGTTGCCCGAACTCGAGTTTGAGTTGTGTGGCGAGCCAGCCCACCAGAAGGAGAGCGGTGGAGCTGTATTCCGGGGCGTGTGTAATGGAAACGCTCTTGAGATGACTTAGGAGAGCGAGATTGTCGGGATGATCAAACATCTGAGCCATGGCCTGGCGGAGATGGAGCGAGCGAGTCCAGTTGAGATCACAGAGGGCAAGGTGGGAGCGGGCGCGTTGAAGGGAATCCTTGAGCAACGCAAATTGCTGGCGGGGCTGGTTCCATGATTGGCTGTCAAAGATGAGCCGATCCACCCATGCCCAGAGCTGGACATCGATCGGGTCGGGGAATTCGCCCTGCCACCAAAGATAAAGCGGCAGATCCGAATCCAGATTGGTGTAAAGGACATTCGCGATCCGGTTCCTGGTGTTTCCTTCAAACAAGAAAGAGATCTGTTCGCAGCAGACCTGCTTGGCGCCCGCCCGGCTTAGATGGCAGTGGGCGTTGATCCATGCGCGGATCTGATCCGTGCCGCTGTGCGGTTCGTATCCGATAAGGATGGCGCGGCATGCGTGCTCGCGAGTGAACTCCATGATGAGTTGGGTGTTGGCCTGCATGGCATCCAGACCCTCACAGTAAACGGCGAAATTAATCAGCGAAGCCCGGGTGGAAACTCCACTGTCGCGTTCCCAAAGTTTGTTGAGTTCACGAGCGGTCTGTCCGAGTTCGACGGGGACACCAAAAGCGCTAAGTTCTAGAGCGGGAGCCATGGGTTACATTCTGCGCCAGGCCCGTCCGTCGCGTTCCAGGAGAGTATCGGCTTCTGAAGGGCCCCATGATCCGGAGGTATAGATGCACAAGGGGGGCGGTGTGGCGCCCTGGTGCCATGCGTGCTCGATCAAATCAATGAAACGCCATGCGCCTTCGACTTCATCGCGGCGGGCGAAGAGTGTTGCATCCCCACTCATCGCGTCCAGGAGCAGGCGTTCATAGGCTTCCGGTGAAGCTTTGCCGAAACTTGTGCCGTAATGGAAATCCATCTTTACCGGCTCGACCCGGACTGCGGCCCCGGGACGCTTGGCCTGGATGCGAAGGGAGATTCCTTCGTCGGGTTGGATACGAATGACAAGGACGTTGGGGCCGACAGCTGCTGCGTCCTTATTGAAAAGAACAGTGGGGGCGTTCTTGAATTGAATGGCGATTTCAGTGCCGCCTTTTGGGAGCCGTTTCCCGACCCGGACATAGAATGGGACATCTGCCCAGCGCCAGTTATCGACGTGGACTTTCAAGGCGACATAAGTCTCGGTCATTGACTCCGGGTTGACGCGTTCCTCGGCCCGGTATGCGATCACTTCCTTTCCGTTGATGGCCCCGGCAGCGTATTGGCCGCGAACGACATTTTGGGCGACTTCCTCGGGAGACATTGGGCGAAGAGCGCGGACGACTTTGACTTTTTCATCGCGCACACTGTCGGCGGTGAGGTCGGTGGGGGGCTCCATCGCGACGAGGCAGAGCAACTGGAGGAGATGATTCTGGACCATGTCGCGCAGGGCTCCGGAGCTTTCGTAATAAGGACCGCGGGCTTCGACTCCGAGCGGTTCGGAAGCGGTGATTTGGATGTGATCGATGTAACGATGATTCCAGAGCGGTTCGAAGATGGAATTGGCAAAGCGCAACACCATGATGTTCTGGGCAGTTTCTTTGCCGAGATAATGATCAATGCGATAAGTGTCCTTCTCGCGGAACACACTGTTGACCACTTCATTGAGGCCTTGGGCGCTCGGGAGATCGGTGCCGAACGGCTTCTCCACAATCACCCGCGCCCACGATCCGGGCTGTGTCTTGTTAAGGCCAACTGCAGCGAGTTTTTCCAGGATCCCGCCAAACTCGCTCGGGGCCACCGATAGATAGAAGAGACGATTGCCGTGCGTGTTGCGTTGCGCGTCGAGTTGATCAAGGCGCTGGGCAAGGCGCTTATAACCTTCCAGGTCTCCGAACTCGCTCTGATGATAAAATATCCGTTCGCCGAAACTTTCCCATAATTCATCATTGAGACCCTGGCGGGAAAATTTCTTTGTCGCCTCCTGGAGTTCGGCGCGGAAAGTTTCATCGGACTTCTGGCGGCGGGCGAAACCGACGACGGATAGGGCGGCTGGGAGATCACCGTCGGCGTTGATGTTATAAAGAGCAGGGATCAGCTTGCGGTATGTGAGATCGCCTGAGGCGCCGAAGATCACCACGGTGCAAGGCTGCGGCATGGGCCGATTGGAGAGTCCTTCGCGCAAAGGATTGGTGGCCCGTTCAGGGTGATGAGTGGTTGTATTCAAAGCGAGGCCAGAGAGTGAGGGAGAGGCCATGGAGAATTCAAGCCGAGTTTGCCGGGGGGCAGGGGCGGCCCGGAGGTCGGAGGTCGGACATCGGAGGTCGGAGGTCGGAGGTCGGAGGTCGGAGGTCGGAGGTCGGATCGGCGGCTAGAGGATGCCGCTCAGGAAGAGAGTTACGGAGGCGATAAGGGAAATGATTGCGATGACCAGGGCGGCGCGGGCGGGGATTGCGCCGCCGATGGGTGTCCACGAGGAATGGACCCGTTGAATAGCAATCAAAGCGATACAGATCGCGAGTGAGGGCAGGCCGATGAGAACGGAGCCGACGATGGCAGCGAGGCTGGTGTAGGGGAGGGTGCCTGCGAGAGTATTGAGAAAACTGCCCTGCTGATCCGCCAATTGCAATAGGGGGAGGGTGGTCAGCGGAGTCGTCAGGAGCGAGCAAACCAAGGCGGCCCGCGCAGTCTTGCAATAATTGCGTGGGCGCTTCACTTCAGAAGAATCAAGGGAATGGCGAATCAAAGGGTTCATTCGTTTTCGACGCGGGAAGCTCGATGTGAGGCGGGGAATTTAACCGCCGATTGAACCATCGTCCCGGGCTGGGCATTTGCAAATGGGCGCAAACATGGGAGGGGCGAATAATTTACCATTGGATGACAGAACTGGCCCACGTGAGTCCTCCGCCGAACACGACAAGGAGGACGTAATCGCCAACCGCCATGCGACCGGTGCGATGGGCTTCATCGAGGGCGATGGCGACCGCGGCGGCACTGGTGTTACCGAAGCGATCAAGATTCACCATGAAGCGATCCATTGGAAGACCCATCCTGTTGGCGATGGCCTCGATGATTCGAAGATTGGCCTGGTGGGGAATGATGCATGCGAGGTCTTCGTATTTAAGGCCGCTCTGCTGGAGGACGTTTTGGGCGGCCGTGAGCATTGCCGAAACGGCCTGCTTGTAGGTCTCCTTGCCATTCATCTTAATGGTGTTGAGCCGTTCGCTGACGTTGGCGCTGGTGACCGGAAAACGGCAGCCGCCCCCTGGAATATAGAGGATGTCAGAAAGGTCGCCGTTGCTTCCCATATGTGTGGCAATGACGCCATGACCACCGCCCCGATGCCGGAGCACCGCCGCGCCTGCCCCGTCGCCGAAGAGCACGCAGGTGTTGCGGTCAGTCCAATCGACGATGGAGGAGAGTTTGTCGGCACCGATTACCAGGATGGTGTTGTAAGTGTGGGAGGTGATGAATTGCTGGGCGATTTCCAAGGCATAAAGGAAACCGGAGCAGGCGGCGCTGATGTCGAAACAGGCCGCTTTTTTTGCCCCAATCTTGGACTGCACAAAACAGGCAGTGCTTGGGAAGAACATATCGGGAGTGACGGTTGCCACGAGAATGAGGTCGATCTCGTCGGCCGTGATGCCCGCATTCTCAATGGCGGCGAGGGCAGCCTTGGCGGCTAAATCGCTGGTGTTTTCATTCTCGGCGGCGATGCGGCGTTCCTTGATGCCGGTGCGGCTGACGATCCATTCGTCGGTTGTCTCCACGGTTTTCTCGAGTTCGGCATTGGTGAGAATCCGATCGGGAACGTAACTGCCAGTGCCGATGATGGAAACCGTCCGCTTAGGAAGATGATGGCTCGTGCGAGGCTGGGTTCGTTTCATGGTGACGCTGGACCTCTTCGATGAGGTGTGGGTTAAGGCGATGGTCGATGGTTTCGCATGCCATGCGCAAGGCGTTCTTGATGGCAAATGGAGAGGAACCGCCATGGGCGATGATGGTCACTCCATGGAGCCCGAGCAGTGGCATGCCTCCGTATTCATCGGCGTTGGTGACATTGTGGACACGGCGGAATGCCGGTTTGCAGAGGGCCGCGCCCACTTTGGTTACGAAGGAGGAAAGGAGTTGGCGTTTAAGGAGACGGAAGATGCTTTTGGCCAGGGCTTCACTGGTTTTCAGGACCACATTGCCCGTGAACCCATCGGTGACAACCACATCGACGACTCCCTCGAAGATGTCGTGGCCTTCGACGTTCCCGTGAAAATTGAGGGTGCTCGCTTTTAATAAAGCATGCGCTGCGAGGGTCAGTTCGTTGCCTTTGAATTCCTCGGTGCCAATCGACATCAAGCCGGCACGCGGTTTCGGGCGCTCAAGGACGTGTTCGCAATAGGCCAGCGCCATGATGGCGTTGTGCTTGATTTGAAGCGGGGTCGGGTCGGGATTGGCGCCTGCATCGCAGAGCACGAAATGTCCCCCGTGTTCGGTCGGCATCAGGGCGGCGATCGCGGGCCGTTCGATGCCGGGCAGTGTGCGCAGTTTGATTGTGCTCGCGGTCACTGCCGCCCCGGTGTTGCCGGCACTCACGATCGCCTCGGCATCGCCCTTCTTGACAAGGTCCACGGCCCGGCTCACTGAAGAATCCTTTTTGCGCCGGACCGCGTCGATGCCGCTGTCGGTCATCTCAATCACCTGCGTGGTGTGAATGATTTCAATCCGCCGATCGTTGCAGTTGAGCCGTTTGAGTTGAGCCTCAAGCTGGGGAGTATCGCCGGTGAGAAAAAGTTTTGTGATCCGTGGAAATTCGGCGAGGGCGAGGGTGGCGCCCTCGATCAAGTTGGCTGGGCCTTGATCGTGGCCCATGGCGTCGAGCGCGATCTTCATTTGGTGGAAGCCGGGCGCAGGAGTGAGCGGAAATAATTCAGCCGCCCACGCGGGAAGCGGGGCGGCTGAATCGAATTCTGAGAATTGAACCGAGAATTAAGCTCCGGCGATCGTGAGGACCTGGCGGCCTTTGTAATAGCCGCAGGAGCCGCATGCGGTATGGGCGGTAACGCTGCTTCCGCACTGGCCGCATTTGGCGAGGACAGCAGCGTGCCATCGGTTGGCGGCTT
>JAYUPM010000383.1:0-3232 GCA_043760145.1 Spartobacteria bacterium | reverse complement strand
CAACGTGATCGGCGAAGCCGTGCTTACCACGCAGCGCGATTTTGGCGATCGGACCAATCGCAAACACGCGCGTCTCAAATACACGATTGAAGATCGCGGCATCGAATGGTTCAAGGGCGAGGTCGAGAAGCGCTCTGGCATTACGTTTGCCCCTGCCCGGCCTTTCCATTTCACAACAATCGAAGATCCCCACGGATGGCAGGAGTGCGCCGATGGCACATGGTTTTACGGGCTCCATATTCTCAGTGGCCGCATCAAGGATCTCCCCGGTTGGCCAATGAAAACCGCCTTGCGCGAGATCGCTTCCATCCACACCGGCGATTTCCGACTCACCCCTTCCCAGAATCTTTCCATCTCTGGCGTGACTGCCCAACAAAAGCCCGTGATCGAAGCGATCCTCGCCAAACACGGATTGACCGGCGAGAACAGCCGCTCGGGGATGCGTCTCAATGCCCTCTCCTGTGTGGCATTGCCGACTTGCGGCCTTGCCCTGGCAGAGAGCGAACGCGCATTGCCCGATCTGCTCGCCAAGTTCGAGACTATTCTCGAAGAAGCCGGCCTCCAGGATGACGCCATTAGTCTTCGCATCACCGGTTGCCCCAACGGCTGTGCCCGCCCTTACCTCGCGGAGATCGGCTTGGTCGGACGGGCCCCGAACAAATACGCGCTCTATCTGGGTGCCAGTTACAACGGGACCCGGCTTAATCGGATGGTGGCACCGAGCTTAAGTATCGATGACGCGGTTGCATTTGTCGCGCCACTGATCAAGCGCTACTCGCGCGAGCGCAACGAGGGCGAAGGCTTCGGCGATTTCTGCAACCGGACGGTGCTGCCAGCCGATGCGACATTTCACAGCATCGGTGCAGGGATCATAGGTCCTATAAGTCCTATTTGACCTATTCTAATTGGTCTTGAGCACTTCGATAAACGCTTCCTGCGGAATATTTACGCGCCCGATCGATTTCATCCGCTTTTTGCCTTCCTTCTGCTTTTCCAGAAGCTTGCGTTTGCGGCTGATATCGCCGCCATAACATTTGGCGGTCACGTCTTTGCGCTGCGCGCTGACACTTTCCCGCGCGATGATCTTCCCCCCAATCGCTGCCTGGATTGAGACCTGATAAAGCTGGGTCGGGATAACTTCCTTTAGCTTCGCTGCCAGGGCCCGGCCGCGGCTGTCGGCTTTGTCCCGGTGCACGATCGAGCTAAATGCGTCCACCGGTTCCCCATTCACTAGCATGTCGAGCTTGACCAGTTTCGAAGCCCTGTATCCGGCCTGCTCGTAATCCATCGAGCCGTATCCGCGGGTCATCGACTTAATCTTATCCACGAAATCAACCAGGATCTCGTTGAGCGGCAGCTCCGTGGTGAGCATCACCCGTTTTGTATCAAGACTCTCCGTGTGTTTGACCTCCCCTCGCTTATCCATGATGAGCTGCATCAATCCCGAGATGCATTCATTGGGGATCATGATAAAACAACGGACGATCGGTTCGCGGATTTCCTCGATCACGCTCGGATCGGGCATGTGCTCGGGATTATCCACATGCACAACCTCGCCATTGGTCTTGACCATCTCGTAAATGACCGAGGTATAGGTCGCGATGATATCCATCCCATACTCGCGCCGGAGCCGTTCCTGGATGATCTCCATGTGGAGCAACCCCAGAAAGCCGCACCGGAATCCGAACCCGAGCGCCATACTCGATTCCGGCTGAAACACAAAGGCCGCATCGTTGAGCTGAAGCTTGCCCATGGCCACTTTGAGATGCTCGAAGTCCGCCGTGTTGATTGGATAAATGCCGCTGAAGACCATCGGCTGGACTTCCTGGAACCCGGGAAGCGGGTCGGTCGCCTGGTTCCGGGCACTGACCAGCGTGTCTCCAACCTTCGCATCGGCCGTTGATTTGATATTGGCAATCACGTATCCGACATCGCCCGCTTCCAGGTGCGCCTGGGCCGTCATTTTCGCGAGACCGGGCCGGAAGATCCCCACTTCCTTCACCTCATAAGTGCCCGGCGTCTCCATCATCTTGACCGTATCGCCCGCCTTGATCTGCCCGTCCACCACCCGCACATGGATCACCACCCCGCGGTATGTATCGAACATCGAATCGAAAATCAGCGCCCGTAACTTGTCTCCCTTTTTCCCACCGGGATGCGGGATCCGCGCGACGACCGCTTCCAGGATCTCGGTAATCCCAATCCCGTTCTTGGCGCTTGCAAGGACCGCGTCCTTTGCCTCCATCGCGAGAATGTCCTCGATCTGCTTTAGCACAGTGGGGATATCGGCGTTTGGAAGATCGATCTTGTTGATGACCGGAATAAGGGTGAGCCCCTGTTTGCTGGCGAGATGCACGTTCGCAACTGTCTGGGCTTCAACCCCTTGCGCCGCATCGACGATGAGCAACGCCCCCTCGCATGCCGCCAGCGACCGCGATACTTCATACGCAAAATCCACGTGCCCCGGCGTGTCCATCAAGTTCAACTTATATGTCAGCCCATCCGCCGCCTTGTATTGCATCGTAACCGGATGCGATTTGATCGTGATCCCGCGCTCGCGTTCCAGGTCCATCGAGTCGAGAAACTGATCCTGGCTATCGCGCATCTCGATCGTCCCGGTGTGTTCGAGGAGCCGGTCCGAGAGCGTCGTCTTCCCGTGGTCGATGTGCGCGATGATGCAGAAGTTGCGGGTGCGGGTATGCGGCATTGGAATGAAAAAAACTGCGTCTCTGGGCGGCGCGAGCCGGGGACTATAAGCGCAAAAGGCAAAGCGCAAAGCGGAAAGCTCGTAGCAGAGGCGTCCCGCCTCTTTACGAAGACCGTTCCACCTCCTTCATCCGTGCTTCTCCATCCCCGCAGTCCCCTCCGAAAGCGGCAGAGGACAGCCGCACTACAAAACGCTCTCGCGGGAAATGGCGCGTGCCCGATAAACAGCGCGTCCTGATCCGTGACGCTCGATCGTCCCCATCCCCAGTCCTCCTTCATAATTCATAATTCATAATTCATACTTTCCTCATCGCGGGAATGCGGCTACGGTCCGGCCCCTTTTGAAACCAAGTATGAGCACGAAGACCTCGATCCCTGAAATTAAACCGGCCCCGGCGGCGCCCGAACGCGGTGAAACGATGTGCGGCGCGGAGATTCTCGTGGCCTGTCTCGAACGCGAAGGAGTTACTTCGATTTTTGCTTATCCCGGCGGGGCCTCGATGCATATGCATCAGGCTTTAACCAA
>JAYUPM010000382.1:0-8357 GCA_043760145.1 Spartobacteria bacterium | reverse complement strand
GTCCCTCGTCCTCGATTCCCCGTCCATTGTCGTTTTCGAGGACGAGGACGAGGGACGAGGACGAGGACGATAAACCCGCTTAAGTTCGCGCCATTCTTCACTGGCCCCTTCTTCTCCGCTTCGATGGCGGTATCCCCAGCCGCCCGGAATCCAATCCGAATGCGGTGGCGCGCTTATCGCTTGCCACCGCACTCCATAACTCCTCCGACTGACCACTGCCGGACTGTTTACTGATCACTTGGCGGGGGCACTCCTGCTCCTGGGTCCGGCGGTTGCGGATCGCCAGACTTGTCGTGAATCGGCTCGGCCATGTAGTGCGAACTCGTCCTCAGAGAGCGGCTGGAATGTGAGCGGCTTGTCTTGCGTTCTCGTGGTCCCCACTCTTCGCTCGCTTCCTCGAACATCTTGAGATTCTCAATCGCTTTGCCCGTGCTCTCCGCGCACCCGTAACTTTCCAGCTTCTCTTTCGTTGTTCTGAGCCGGCGGCGCACAGCCTCGATATCACCACGGTCACGTTCCGCGATGGCCTCGGAAATAGTCCGTCCCACTTCTTGTTGCGCCACCCACTCCACGACTTTCGCATTTACCCGCACATCAGCCGGATCTTGCACCGCCGCAAGCCGGATAGTCCGCTGCTCTGTCTTGGACGTTATGCCGGACTCGGCGATCTCGTCATACGCAAGCTCGATCTCAAGCAGCGCTTCACCTTGGATCGTTGCGACAACCTGGCCGTCCGGCAGCGATGGGATCGGCAAAACTTCCAGCGCAAGGACAAGAACGCGCTGCTCTTCACTCAACAGATCGCCCACTGTGATCTCGATGCCACCCTCAGGCAGTGCCACCATCGGATAATCACTGAGCAACCCGACCCCGCTGCAATAGTGCAGTTTACGAATACGGACCCGGAGATTTTGCACGCTTAGAGCAAGGAGCGATTCGAGTTCCTGGCGAAAGATGGCAGGGAATTTTTCAGGCGAAGCGGCATCGTGAAGCGTCCCGGAAGAAGCCTTTGCGAGTTCATCCAGAAGATCTTCATTATAGCCATTGCCGAACCCGAGGCAGCTTGTCCGAATCCGTTCCTTTTCCAGGCCGCTGCCGACGATCTGTCGGACTTGGGCCGGCTCGATAATGCCTGCATTGAGGTGCCCGTCGGTGAGCACGAGCAGTTTTCTCGGGAGATCAGCCGGCGCTTTCGCGACCTCATCCCGGCCGAGCATCCAGCCAGCAGTGAGATTAGTGCTCCCTTCGTCCGTGATGTCAGCGATCGCCTTTTCGAGGGGCACCTTGTTCCGGGCGGTTTGGAGTGGAATCACGGTGCGTGCGGATTCCGAAAAAACCACGAGGCTAAAATGATCATCATCGCGCAGATGCTTGAGAACCATGGTTGCAGCGGACTTCGCGTATTCGAGCGGCTTACCAGCCATCGAACCGCTGTTGTCGATCACCAAGCCGAACGCGAATGGGGTCTGCCGGGCGGAGGCCTGCTTATCCGCATTGAACACGAGTGCGAGATGGACCACTTCGGCGCGCCCGCAAAGGACAGTTTCGTAATCGAGATTGAATTCGGTTTTCATAAGCTGGCAATCTAGCGAGGAGGGTAGGACATCCGCCGTCCTATAGTTAAAAAACCGCGTTCTGATCTGTGGCGCTCGATCGTCCTCGTCCTCCAAACACGGAGGCGGGGGCACCCCGGCTCCTTGGTGGGCATTTTGCCCGTTACTAAACAATCTGCGACAATCTGCGGACATCTGCGTAATCTGCGGACCCTTGAGCGACGTCATTCTGATTTCGTCATTTGAAAGAGTTCCACGGCTGAGGTGCGCGTCAAAAAAGCGGCAGAGGACAGCCGCACTACAAAACCTTGCGGAGCGACACGCGCTTATCCCGATGCCGCTCTTCACTGATCACTGGCCACTGATCACTGATCACTGATCACTGATTACTGATCACTGATTACTGATCACTGATTTCCCCCCTGCCCAACTAAACGCGTTCTTGATCAGCTGCTGATACTCGGGCAGTTCGTGGGCCCGGCCATCGTGACCCAGTGTGATGCAGACCACGTGCGAATTGGTGGGATGTTGCACCACCCAGACTTGCGGGAACACTTTGCCTGACTTCGGACTGGTCGCCTGGGCTAGAACTTTGATCGGCGTTCCTTTCGGATCGGGAATGAAATTGTAGAGCTCGTCCGTGATCTTGAACTTCTTCGGCAACCCGGCCATCAGCGGGTGTGTCGGCTCGATCACTTCCACCTCGAACTCCCCAAGGTGGTCATGCCCGTTGGATCCGCCACCCACGACCTCGCGGTTCCAGTCCGGGAAATTCCGCCAGGCATACCATGTGCCCGGATGCATGATCACCATTCCTTTGCCCGACTTCGCGAACTTCATCAGTGCGGCGCATGTGTCGCTTGAGACCGGTTGGTTGGCGCTCCAGCCCAGCACATCGATCTTATCAAGAATCCCTGGGGCCCCATTGGCGTTCTGTGTGAAATCAACCCAGCCGCTTATCGCGCCAATGACGGATTTGTCTGTCCCGCCATACCATTTTGGGAAGTCATGCGAGGAACCGCCCCCGACCAGCAACACCCGGGGTCCCTTTGCCTGGGCGGGCGGCTGCGGAAGCGCATCGTTGAACTGCGGGACAAACGCGGCTGGCTGCGCTGCTGCGGGCGCTGCGGCGGCGGGCGGCGCCTTGCCGTCGGACAGTTCCGCGGTGATCGCCGCCATCGTCGGCGCCACATCGGTATTAAAACTTTCCATGATCAACTTATCAATGGGAGCGGTGCGTTTGAGTGTCTTGCTGAACCACCGGATCTGATGGGCGGACAACAAATGGTCAACGGACTTCGATCCGGGCACCGCGACATTGGAACCGTAATCGGCGAACTCGATTCCATTTGAGAATACGAGTTCCTCTGTCTTTTGATCAGAGTAAACGACAGTTACTTTCATGACCGGGGAAGGATCTCCGCTGCCTTGAAAGCCCCAGCCAGTAACAGCGCCAAGGAAATGGAGCCTGTTCGCATTGAACCCGCCCACCTTGGCTTCCACCTTTTGCGGGAACGACTTGGAATAAACAGCTCCCGGACCGCCCTTGAGCACAATGACATTGTTACCGGTGGTGCTCTTTCCCGGATCGATCACGTTGAATGGAATGCCTTCCAGTGTGGTCATGCCGAACTTCTTAAACGCCAGGGTGTTGGTCTTCATTGCGGCCGATTGGTAAAGGCCGTTTCGGGTGTCTGCGGTGAACGCGGGCTTGAGATCGATCATCCGGAATCGGGTGGCGTCCCCTCCACAAATGTATGCGAGGATATCGCGCAAGCTTTCGGCGCCCAACGCCTCCAAGCCTTCTGGCATCAGTGAGCGGCCGGTGTTCACCCGGGTCTTAACGTCACTGGTTTTGATTTCCACCATTCCAGCGAGGCTCTTCAGAGTTATCGTGGTGGGGTTCTCACGCGCAATGATGCCGGCATGGAACTGGCCCGACTTGGTCTCAATGTTCCACGTCAGGAAGCTCGGATCGACCTCCCGGTTCGGATCCACAATATGCACCAGCAACTCCCCTGCTCCGTGCGCCCCCATTCCTGTAAGTGCCGGTCCAATATCCGCCCCTGTGTCTCCCAACTTATGACAGATCGCGCATGCCGTGGTATAGAGCTCCTTGCCTTTCACTATATTCCCGGGCTTCTCCACTTCGGAGACGAGCTTTGCAAGGACCTCGTTCTTGGCCTTCAGCATTGGCCCGAAGAGCTGATCAAATGCGGCATTGGCTTCCTGGGAAACTTTTTTGTCCGGATGAGTCCGCAGCCGGGAGGCATTGGAATGCCCAACCAATGCCACATCAATCGCCTTGGATTTTACGGCCTCCAAAAAGCTCAATGCCCATTCCGCGCGCTGGAGGAGAACTTCGAATGCTGCGGTTTGCGCCTCGGGACTGAACTTCGCATAAGCCCCGGAAAGAGCGGCACCAATTGAAGGATCGGCTGTCTCACCCAAGGCAACCACGATCTGTCGTTGTAATGATGGGGAGATCGGACTCGATGCCAGCTTTACCACGGCCGGCAGGACTGCCGGATTGCTCGCGCACAACCCGAGAAGACTTTGCACAATGGAAAGCCGATCCGCATCCGAGACGCCCTCGGCATTTAGGCGCGCCATCAATCCTGAAGTCATTTTCGCAATCGGTTCCTTCAGTATCCCTGCCGTGTCCCAGCGCGCAGCCAGCGGCAATGCGCTTGCACTTGCGCCGCCCGCGAAAAGCTCAGTCAATGCCTTGCTCAATTCGGGCGTCAACGCGGGTGCGGTCTTGAGCGTTTTGCCCAGCGTGTCGAGAATGCTCCGTTTAAGGCCATCAACCGCAGCCGGTTTGTCGGCAAGCGCAATGATAAGATTAGCCGCAGCTGCGCTGTTATTTTTTTCACCAATCGCCGACGCCAATTGGATCACTAATGGGGCCATCGACGCGGGATCGGCAGAAGCAAGCGCCGCATTGATGCTCACCGCGGGATTGGACGCCGCCGCTCCAATCGCGGCGCTCTTTTGAAAATCATCGGTGAAACCTGGCCACGCAGCAATCAATGCCGTGGCTCCCTCAGCACTGATCGGACTGGCTCCCAAAGCGCGCAGTGCTGCCACACGAACCCCGGCGTCGGGATCTTTTAAGAGCGCCAGGGTTGCCTGGCTCAGGGTCGGAATTTCCTCCGCAATCAAAGCTGCGTTCCGGCGCACAGAAGCGTCCTTGTCCTTGAACGCATTCGTAAGCTTTGTCTGTGAATCCGCGCTGGCAAATGAACCGAGCCGATGCGCAGTCCAGAGCGCGGCAATCCGGGCATCGGCGCTTGGATGGTCCAGGAGCGCAACAACCGCGCCGACCACTTCGGCCTTGCGGGCGCTGCTCTCGACGAGAAGCCTCGATGCGGTCAGACGCACATGGGCGTTGGGGTTCGTCAAAGCCTTGGCCAGATCGGCTGTCTTGGCTTTGCTCAAATTGGGAACGGCCAGGACCTGCGCCTGCTTATGGTCGAGACGCCAGATCCGCCCGAAGTAATGATCCCGGTCCGGGCGGACAGCAGCATTGACCACATTATGATCGGGGCCGCGTGTGTCGTTATGAATCACCGCCTGGTTGTAAAAGTCGCCTATATAAACCGCGCCATCAGGTCCCACGCGGACCTCGATCGGACGCCACCACATATCCTTGGACCGGATAAACTCGGTCTCTTCGCGCCCGGGTAATTTACTGGCGCTGAAACTGGACGCCTCCGGCCTGAGCCGCTGATGATGGATAATGTTGATGGTTGGCTCTGTCGTGAAGTAATCCCCGTTGTATTCGGTTGGCCACGAGCCGCCATCATACACAACACACCCCGCCGCTGCCGTGAATGAGCCGACCCAGTCAATCTGGACATACGCAATTTGCTCCCATGTCATAGCCGGGAACGACTTGGGAGAAGGAACCACCACCTTGTAACTCGGAAGCCCCCTGAGTTTGCCCCGCGAAAGCACATACTCCGGCAGAACCGTGTGCATGAGAAGCTGGCCGCTAGTCGGCTGTGTCCACATGACCCGGTTATCGCCCGTGATGGTCAGACCCCATGTGTTGCTGCCCTTGGAACTGTATTGCTCAAACGCGGAGCCGTCTGGCTTGAAACGCACCACTCCGTTTCCGACCCCGCCAAAATGCTTGGTCCCATCGCCATTGGTGATATCCTGGGAGCCGCTGTTTCCGTAGGTGCAATAGACCCAACCGTCCCACCCCATCCGCGGATTGTTGATGACCGCGTGTGTGTCTCGGGTGCCCAATCCGGTGTAAAGCTTCTCCACTTTGTCGGCCTTCCCATCGCCATTCGTATCCCGCAGCCAAAGGACATCCGGCGCCTGGGTAACTATCACGCCATCCTTGTAAAAGACCAGTCCCGTTACCAGATCGAGTCCTTCATAAAAGATCTCTCTCTTGTCCATGACCCCGTCCTTGTCTGTGTCAGTGAGGATGCTGATCTTATCGATGGCCTTGCGGTCTTGAATGCCAGGAGTCGGATCGATGCCGCCATGATCTTTCCATTCTATGCCCCGGTATTCGGGACGCATCCCGCGACGGCCGTTTGGATACTCGGGACTTTCCGCCACCCATAACCGGCCCGCGGCATCCCAATCGAAATTCATCGGCTTGCTGATCAGTGGCTCGGCGGCGACTAACTTCAGGACGAAGTCCGGATGCACCTCGAGCTTCGCCAATGTGTCTGCCGGGCGCTGCGGGCCGCCTTCCGGATAAGTCAGGGACGCGATTTCCTCCGGCTTGCTGAACTCATCGAGATTGGTCCGTCTGCCGGCCCATGCGATCCCACGCAACAGCACTGCGCGGACATTCGGTTTTTCAAAAGTCGAGTAGAGATGCCCGGGGATGCAGACAAATGCGCGATAAGGCTGGGTGCCTCCCTCTGCGGTCCGCTCATAAGTCCACATCTGTGGCTGGATATCGAAGATGTGCGCCTTGCCGCCGGCGGATGGTTTTCTGCCTTCGCGCACATTCGGGGTATAACTGGTGGCCAGCACCCGGACATCGGGCGAGATATCCATGTCGTAATAAATCTCGTCATCGAAATGGAAATTGGACGCGCCTTTCGTGATCGGATGGCCGCCCTCGAGCCGCTGGTTCTCGGTGTAATAGAGGTCCATCGGGCCTTCCTTGAATTTCGTTTTCCCATGAACCCACGCCCCGCCGATCACTGATTTCCACCATGGCGGATCGTCGGAAACCGACGCCGTATGAATCACCACCAGGCTTCCCCCGCGCTTCGTGAACTCGGCAAGATTGGCCTTCTGCTCGGTCGTCGCGTTCCCGCCCTCCTGGGCATAAAGGAGAACCACATCACTATTACTAAATTGCTCAGCGGTCGGCCAATCCATCGCACCATCGGCCTTCATCCCGCGCCCATTGAGCAACACTTTCCAGTCATTGAGAAAACGCTCGTGCTCGTGCGCATTTGGCCCGTGCGATTTTTTTCCGCCGCGAATAAAGACCCGGAGCGGGTCGGCCGCTTCGGTTGCGCCAGTGACAAGCGCGAGGAGAAGGGCAATGAGAAGGATGGAACGTTTCATGGGCGGTGGGTTCAGCGGAATTCCGGGGTTTTTTTGAGCGGGGGGCAGCGAATCTAGCGGATTTTTATTTCGGGGAAAGATCAACCTTGTTGCCCGGAGCGCACCATCTCTGGTCTTCATCTTCGTAGCAGCCGCGTCTCGCCGCTTTTAGAGGAGACCAACGGCGAGACGTTGCTGTCGGACTTTACGCTTTCGTGGAGAATAGCGCGTTATTACTCCGACAGGTTTTGTAGTGCGTGCGGTCCTCCGCCGCTTTTCCACGCGCTTTTGCCACTTACAACTCACGACTGATCGACTCAGACCGATGAACGAATCGCTCGGCTCGATCATCTGCATCGGTCACCATTCGCCTTTCGTGATTGTCTCCCCCACCCGCAACCCCATCCGAAAGCGGCAGAGGACTGCCGCACTACAAAACGCTTCGCGATGAAAACCGCGTGGCGCTCGATCGTCCTCGTCCTCGTCGTCGTCCTCGTTCTGAGGAAAAAACGGAGCGAGGGCACTCCCGTCTTCTTGTGAAAAAGAGGCGAGACGCCTCTGCCACGAAGATTAGGCCACGAAGACTTATGCTTTGGGAAAAGTCCGCCGATGGATCTTCCGAATCTTGTCCCGCCATTCGTCGGTGAGTTGTGCCTCCGATGCATACTCCGGCCAGCGCCCCACTGCCGCCCCCACTTCCTCGATAATCCTCCCCGACCGACCCCGCTTCATCAGCGCAGACTTCGCACACGACTCGAAATCCGCCCGTGTGAAGCCGTCCCGTTTCCCGTTCAGCGTCATCTTGTGCGTCGCGGTCCATGAGCCCGATGGATTGAAGCTATACGTAACATCAAAAGCCGGCGCCAAGAACCACTCGCCCTGTTTGTTCATCAAAAAAGCGATGTTCTTCACGTGATCATCCTGATTGCGCGCGATGATGTTGAAAACCATCCGACGGAACTGTTGCTCTACCGCCGCCATCGGCAGATTTAGTTGGCGAATCGTCAGGAGCGCCTGTTCATACGAGTGGGCCCCGGCTTGGTTGAAATCGAAATGCGCCAGCGCGCCGAGCGACTGCATGTGCAGTTTCTCCCCGCCCGCCATGCGGTCAAAGCGTCGCGTCATAAAATGCCGCCGTCCGTTTTCCTCCAACAACCGGCACTCGCTCATCGTGATGCCCGCCGCCTTCGCCATCAAATGATAAGCATACTCGATGGCACCGTAGCCCTTTGGGTCTTCCAACTCCTTATCCTTGTTGCCCGCCACTCCATC
>JAYUPM010000381.1:0-3255 GCA_043760145.1 Spartobacteria bacterium | reverse complement strand
TGCACAGGGTTCCGTAGTTCGGTCAATCGCCGCACCAGAATCTCAGTCGGTCCAACCCCCAATGTCCCCGCCGACACAAGCAAAGTCGTTTTTGCCGGATCGAGTCCGAATGCCTCCCGCGTCCGTTGGCGGTCAATCGGTTGACTGAAAACCGGATCAATCGGAATCCCCGTGACACTGATCCTATCGCCGGGCAATCCGAGCGCTTCCAGGTGCGCCTTGGTTTCATCCAGCGCCACAAAGTAACGATGAAACACCCGGGACAACCACATCGCATGACAGTCGAAGTCAGTCACCACGATTGAAAGATGCGCCTTTAACTCCTCGCGTTGGATTAGGTGGGAAATGATCCCGGCCGGCATGAAATGCGTGCAGACCGTGATATGCGGATCGAATTCCTGGATGAACTTCACCAGTGGCCGCGTATTAAGCCGGTCGAACTGCAACCGGACCGCTTCGTTCTTCCAAGGCTCATCACTGGCCCGATACGCGAACCCGAGCAACTGCGGCGCGCTCCGGACCAGCTTGGCGTATAGGGTCGAATAAAAATCCCGGAACAACTTGTTGGTATACTTCAACGCATCCTCATGCACCACTTCGGCCGTCATCTCGTTGGCCGCAAACGCCTTCGCGAGTGCCTCCCCGCACCGGACATGCCCCGATCCCGCACTCGCCGAAATAATAAGAACCCGTTTTTTCATTGGAGCCGCATTCTAGAGGAGGCCAAGTAAGAGACAAGGCGACAGGCCCCCGGTGTTTCTCCGTTCAGTCCGTTCAGTCCGTTCAGTCCGTTCCCCGGCGAGGTTTTTCGGACGGAACGGACTTAACGGGCCGCCCAACTCCGCCCGTCCGCGCTTTGTAGAGCCGCTCCGAAAAACCGCCACCCGCCTCGAAATCCCGTGCTTGTCGGTCTAACAGTCGCTCGGTCAACCAGTGGGCCTGCGTTGCGAGGATTACCCCTAGGTTGGCCGCGCGCTCTTCCGCAGACTCGGCTGCGCCGGGGCGGTTAACCCACGCCGCAGCATCCTTTAGCGTCTGCGGTCGGAGTTTGCGCGCCTCAGCGAAGATCGCCTCGCCTTCCTGCCAATATCGCAATCCGTGCCGGGCGAGATGTTTGATATAATCCTTGCGCGCCTCGTCCAAGCTGGAGCGTGCCACATTGGTCAGGTTCATCTCTAGCTTCTTGCTCGTGGCGCTGTCCTCGCTCCCCTCGGCAATATTCTGATAGCCGCTCCTGGCTGCCTGCACCATCTGGTCGTGATGCCGATCCTTCTTTGGAATGTAGCTCTCGCAGAAACGGCATGTAAAATCATACACCAACTCCGCCACTTGATAAGCCTTCAACTTTCGGTAACCGCTATGCTGGCCATAAATCCTCTCCGAAGCGTTCGAAGACATAGCGATGCCCGGTCGCTGTCCGTTCTGTCCGTTCTGTCCGTTCATGGCTACTAAATCGGCTGAGAACCCAACCACGGACGCAAAAAAGAGCGAGCGGGCTGTGGCATTACGCCAACGGATCGAACCTTTTGATACCCGCAAACCGATCAAAGTCCCGATCGTTGCTCGAGATCGTGGCGGAATGTTCCATCGCGTGGACGGCGATGAGCGCGTCAGTGCTGAGGTTTCCGCCGCCGCCCGCCTCCTGCAGCAGCTCAAAAAATCGCACAAGTGCCTGGTCAGACACGTGAATGAGTCGAACGTGCGGATGAGCCAGCCACTGCGCAACGATCTCCCGCACCTGCGTTATGGAGAGTGGATTCTCGCATATATGCGGGTGCGTAAGTAAACGAGTGAAAGCCAGCACGACCACCCACACCAACCCCACTGGCTCCGCTTTTGCGAGCGTTCCTTCCCACCACTCGCGCGCCCGGGCATGATGCGGCGACGCTTGGTCGTGCGCGAAAATCAGGATATTCGCATCGGGAACGATCATCGCCGGCCCCCCTTCAACGCGTCCTCAGCTTCGAGTTGGTCGTAAAGTTGGTTCATGCTGGTAGCCTGGTAGGCAGGTTTGATGCCGACGCGGTATGTCAGGAGCGGGGATGGCTTACCTTTGGGCGCAGTCGCGTGGAGGCAAAGGCCGCGTTGAAGGGTTTCTTCGAGGACGACGCGAAAGGGGCGTTTGCGTCGGCGAGCGAGCTCGCGCAGTTCGTGCAAAAGACCATCACTAATATCGATTGTTGTTCGCATATACGCATCATGATGCGCTTTTTAGTTTTGTCAATGCCATCATTGACGGGGCCCATGTTATTCGGCAGCTCAATGCTGATCGTTGTCCATATCCGCGGACGAGAAAGCCCAAAGACCAAATCAGAATCACGCTCCTCAGTTTTGGCCTTTGACCCTTCGGTCATTCGCCCCGGCCCTCTCACGCAGCGTTGAGCCGCGCGATGCGCTCCTGTTCCCCGAGTTCTTCCACTATCGCACTGATGGGAACGCTGAGCCGGATCTTGCGTCCAAGGTCCAACGCGACTGTGTAAGGATGAATCGCAAGCCCGGGCACATGCGCCACCGCTTTCTTGGATTTCCTGCCCTTGACCCTTTTTTGAGGGGTGCGTGATGGGAGCGGCGTGCCGGCTGCGCGGGCGTCATCCATCATCCCGTCGTATAGGCCGAGCAGGAATGTCTTGGCGTCGCGTTCGGTTGCGCCGGGAAGCAATGCGAACTGCGCCCAAAGAGCTTCGAAGCTGCTGCGAATGACCCCCGCGATTCGGTTGAGTGTCGGCACCGACTCGGAATCGGCTTCAACCACTAACGCGATGTTCCCGTCCGGCTTGATCTGCAATGCGCCCTCGATGTTGAACGCGCTTCGCAGCGCCCATTTGATAAACGACGCAATGTCCGAGCTGCAACCGTTGGTCGTTTTCAAGACCTTTGCCTTTCCCGACGAGCGGCGCGCCGTAAACCCTGCAAATAGATTTATCTCATCCATCTCGGGCGCAGCATCGAAATCATAACGGGCTTCGAGCCGGGCAAGCTTCTTTCTGGCACTTTCAGCCTCACCATCAATCCCGCGTTCGGCGAGTTGCCGCAGCTTATCCCGAAGCGTGCGGGCGGCGATCGTGGCGGGTAAAGCGGCCGGGGTGGGCATAGGTTGCGATTATGCCTGGGGATTTGGGATTGGGCAATCGCGCGTTGGTCACTGTTGCGTCACCCGCAGGGCTTTTCAGTTGGCGACGAGAGGAGCAGAGAGCAAGCGGAGAGCGGCAAAAGGATTCCTGTGACAGCGGGCAAAAAGAGTTGGGCAGGGTTCGC
>JAYUPM010000380.1:0-8441 GCA_043760145.1 Spartobacteria bacterium | reverse complement strand
GGCATCGGCAGATCGCGCAGCGTGATTTTCGGGCCGGTCGCCATCACAACTCCGTGCTCGATTGCGGTGCGCAATTCCCGGACATTTCCCGGCCAATCATAACGCAAAATCGCCTGCATCGCTTCGCCGGTCAGCTCCGCCACCGGTTTATTGTTCTCTTCCGCAAATGCCTTTTGGAATGCCGACACCAATATCGGGATATCCTCTTTGCGCGCACGCAGTGGCGGGATCGTGATCGGGACCACGCTTAAGCGGAAAAACAGGTCGTCGCGGAATTTCCCTTCGGTTACCAGCTTGGCGAGATCCTTGTTTGTCGCAGCAATCAAACGGACATCGACCTTGATCGCAGTATTCCCGCCGACCCGTTCAAACGTGCGATCCTCGCTCAGGACCCGAAGCAGCTTCACTTGCGTTGCGGCGTCGATCTCGCCGATCTCATCCAGGAAAATCGTTCCGCCATTGGCCTGCTCGAAGCGCCCTATGCGTTTCTCGATCGCTCCAGTAAACGCGCCCTTTTCGTGGCCGAATAGTTCGCTCTCCAGCAACTGCGGTGAAAGGGCCGCGCAATGGACGGCAACAAATTTCTGCTTGGGCCGCCCGCTCAGGTTGTGCAGCGCCTGGGCCACAAGTTCCTTGCCTGTCCCGCTTTCTCCCTGGATCAACACCGTCGCGCGGGTGGGGGCCACCTGTTTGATCGTATCGAAGACTTCCTCCATCACGGCGGACTCTCCGATCATCCGTTCCATGCCGAATTTCTTTTCGACAACTTTCTTGAGCTCCACCACTTCCTTCTCCGTCTCGCGGCTCCTCAATGCCCGTCCGATAAGGATCTCCAGCTTATCGATATTAATTGGCTTGGTGACAAAATCGTAGGCCCCGCGTTTCATCGCCTCGACTGCGGCATCAACCGACCCGTAAGCGGTCATCATGATTGCAATGGGCGGGTGGGGGAGGGCCAGGACCCGGTCGATGAGCACCATGCCGTCATCGCCTCCGAGTCGAAGATCGGTGAGCACCAGGTCCACATGATCCGCTTCAAGGATGTTTAAGGCCCCTTGCACATCCGCAGCGATGTAGACTTCAAATGTGTCCTCAAGCGACGTCCGCAACCCTTCGCGGGTGTGCTTCTCGTCGTCAACTATGAGGATCGTGGGCTGCATGCATTGCTATTCCCACTCGATGGTCGCCGGTGGTTTGCTGCTGATATCGTAACAGACCCGGTTGACCCCTTTGACTTCATTGATGATCCGGGTCGAGATCCGCGCGAGGATGTCGTATGGGAGCCGGACCCAATCGGCCGTCATGCCGTCCTGGCTCTCCACAATCCGGAGCGCAATCGTGTTTTCGTAAGTCCGCTCATCGCCCATGACGCCAACACTGCGCACGGGCAGCAGCACCGCGAAGCTTTGCCAGACCTTGTAATACCACCCCGCCGCTTTCATTTCGCTGACGACGATGGTGTCGGCTTCGCGCAGTATCCGGAGACGTTCCCGGGTAATATCGCCCAGGATTCTCACGGCCAAACCGGGGCCGGGGAAGGGCTGGCGCTGGACGATTTCGTTGGGCAATCCAAGCTGGGCACCAACAAGACGCACCTCGTCCTTGAAGAGCTGGCGCAGCGGTTCCACCAGCTTGAACTTCATGTTCTTGGGGAGACCGCCCACGTTGTGGTGGCTCTTGATCATGGCCGCCGGGTTACCGCCGATTGCCACCGATTCGATCACATCCGGATAGAGCGTCCCCTGGGCAAGGAACTTGAACTTCGATTTGCCTTTGCGTGTGAGCGCCTTGGTGGCGTCTTCGAATACCCGCACGAATTCGACCCCAATCAGCTTTCGTTTGCGCTCCGGGTCGCTCACCCCCTTGAGTTTTTTGAGGAACCGCGAACTGGCATCCACATACTTCAGTTTGACCCGGAAATTGTCGCCAAAAACCCGTTGCACCGTCTCGGCCTCGTTCTCGCGGAGCAGACCGTTATTGACGAACACGCAGGTGAGCTGGTCGCCAATCGCTTTATGGAGAAGAGCCGCCGCCACGCTCGAATCAACGCCGCCGCTCAAGCCAAGGATCACATGATCGCTGCCGACCTGCGCCTGGATTTCTTCGCAGGCCTGGTCAATGAATGAGCCCATCGTCCAATCCATGCGCGCCCCGCAAACCGAGTAGACAAAGTTCTGGATGATCTCCTTGCCGCGCGGCGTATGCACCACTTCCGGGTGAAATTGCAGCCCGTAGAATTTTTTCTTTGGATGCTCAATGGCCGCGTATTCGCTGTTATCGGTTTTCGCGACTGATCGGAAACCGCGTGGCAGCTTGGTGAGCTTGTCGCCGTGGCTGTTCCAGATTTCGATGGCCTCGCCCAAGCCATGGAAAAGCTGGCACTCGGGCGAGGTCACATGGAGCTGGCCGGACCCGTATTCGCGACGTTCGGAATGTTCGACCTTGCCGCCGAGATGATGACCCATCAATTGCATGCCATAGCAAATCCCGAGGACGGGCAGGCCAAGCTCGAACACGGCCGGATCAAGCTGGGGCGCGCCCTTCGCATAAACGCTGGCGGGACCGCCACTCAGGATCAGCCCCTTGGCGCCAAATGCCGCGATTTCAGCGGCTGGCGTGTCGTAGCGCACGATCTGCGAATAGACCTGGCACTCGCGCACCCTGCGCGCAATGACCTGGGTATATTGGGAGCCAAAGTCGAGAATAACGACCCGGGAGAAATTTGCTTCAGCCATGACCTAATTTCCGACGCGAGACTGTTCCCGGATGACTGGGTCATTGGAGCGGTCGGGTTGATAAACTGTGCCCTGGCCGGAGATCCCGCGCTGGAGCTTGTTGGTGGCATCGCGGGCCGGGGGGACGTCGCTCTCGCAACCAACCAACCCGAGGCTCGCGATAAGGAGCAGGACCGAGGCAAAAATGGCTTTCATGGCGAGGGTGATAATGGGCCGCGCAACCGCTGGCAAGGCCGGGGAGCAAGGAATCACGCTTCAGGACGAAAAATAAAGCATCCACTTGGCTGGATACCGGCGATTTCCAGCGTGTTCGAGCTTTCAACCCCAGCCGCTTATGTCTCATCTTTTCACGGCCCTCCGACCGATGATTTCCTGCGATCTCCTTATTCACGCTTACCGCAGTGCGGTTTTCCCCATGGCCTTGGACGATGGGGAGATCGGCTGGTTCTCCCCGGATCCGCGCGCCATCATTCCTTTGGACGATTTTCATGTGCCGCACGGGCTCAAGCGGGCCTTGAAAAAATCCCTTTTTGAGATCCGGCTCGATACTGAGTTTGAAAAAGTGATGAGGGCTTGCGCAGATCGCTCGGATACATGGATCAGCGGCGAGATCATCAAGAGCTTCTGTAATCTTCATCAACTCGGGCACGCCCACTCGGTGGAAGCGTGGCGCGACGGCGAACTTGTGGGAGGTCTTTATGGGGTCGCGTTGGGCGGGGCATTTTTTGGGGAATCGATGTTCCATACAGTCACCGATGCCTCCAAGGTGGCGCTCCATTCCCTCGTGGAGCGTTTGCGCCGCAACGGGTTTGCACTTCTCGATACGCAATGGGTCACGCCTCATCTCCAGACATTCGGGACCCGTGAAGTGTCCCGCTCCGTTTACCGGCGCATGCTCGAAGACTGCATCGATTGGGACCGCGATTTCCTCGCGTGAATTAAAAGGAGAGCCAAAAGAAGAGCCAAAAGGAGAGGCCGCTTCCAGCCGCCTTCCGTAAACCAGGGTCTAAGGAGAGCCGCTTCCAGCCGCCTTCCGTAAACCAGGGTCTAAGGAGAGCCCGCTTCCAGCCGCCTTCGTTTCACTTAAAGGCGGCCCGGAGATCATTTGGGGGAGTCCTGAACACACCATGGCACCAAGTGAACAGTGGGGCAGTAATCAGTGATTAGTGCAGAGGCGCAGCGTCCGTGAATCTTGACGACTTCACGGAATTGGCTATCTTTCCGTGCATGGTCTTCACATCCACGCTTACCTCGAAAAACCAGACCACAATTCCCAAGGCGGTGGTGGCGGCCCTGCAGGCTCTTCCTTCGGCAACCCTTTGTTTTGAAATGGAGACCGATGGACGGGTTATCCTGACCGCGAAGTCCGCCTCCTTCGCCAAGCTCGCCGGATCGTTTCCGAAAAAAGGAAGGATCAGGGCCGCGAGCCTTGAGGAGATGCAGACGGCCATCCGGACCGGGGCGACACGCGGGTGCAAGCGCCCCAAGGCCGCAAGGAAATGACGGGGCTCGATACCAATATCCTGGTCCGCTATCTGACTCAGGATGATCCAGCGCAGTTCCAGGCCGCCTTGCGTCTGCTCAACAAGAAAGGCGCGGCGTTCTTCGTGCCGGATCTGGTGCTGGTGGAACTCGATTGGGTATTGTCGGACGTCTACGGGTGGACCCGTGAGGAGATCGCGGAAACTTTCGCCAGGCTGCTTACGATCCACAATTTGTTTTTTGAGGATGAAGGTCGCATTCGCACTGCGCTCAAGACCATTCGCGGTGGCGCTGATCTCTCGGATTCACTCATTGCCGCTTTTTGCCGCGAACGCGGTTGCCGCGAACTGGCCACATTCGACAGAGGCATGATAAAGCAGTTCCCGACGCTCGCGGTTGCGCCGAAGTGACCAAGGCGTTTAGGTAACCACAAAGGCACCAAGACACTAAGGGGGATCAGCGCATCAGCAGGGTTCCCATCTCATGATTAGCGTAACGGTTTCTAGTGGTTGGTCCGGATGAAAATTGGAGGTTGTCATTGCGCGAGATGGGGCCTGCTTTTCGACTTTCCGCATTCGGTTTCGCCATGGATAATGCCGGGCATGGATTCCTATCTGCTCAAGCGCATCCTGGGCGTGTTACGACATCCGATAAGAGCTATGATAACTTTTACATGAAGCACCTATTCTATTTCACGGTGTTACTCTGCGCATCCACGGCCTTTGCCGAGACGCGCACTATCCATACCCTGGATAAGCAGATATTCGAAAAGGCCGAGGTCACCAGGCGTGAACCGGATGGGATCACGCTTTCGTATCCGGACGGGATCGCGAAGATTCTTTTCACCAATCTCTCGCCGGAAGACCAAAAGATCTTCGGGTATGACCCGGCCAAGGCGGCCGCGTATACGGCCATGGTGGCCAGGGCAGACGCAGAGCGGCGCCGGGCCCACGCGGCAAATCTAGCTGCCCGGGTGGCCCAGCAAACCACTCAGATTCAGTTGGCGGAACGGGAGAAACTCAAACAGACCATGACCGGCACCCGCTGCATTCTCCAGGTGCGCAAGGTGTTGGAGCATGGAGTGCTTGGACATACGCGTATGGAAAAAGTGGTTCCGATCGGGGAAGATGGGCAGGGGATAAAGGTGGTGACCAATTTCGGCAAGGTATTCGGGGAACGCTCGATTGAACCGGTCTATGTGTATGGCGGGGTCGAAGGGGTGGTGGAAGGCGACCGGATGGAACTGGTGATTTATCCTGCCGGGACCCACCAATACACAGGGATCACTGGGGACTTAAAGACCGTGGATGCCTATGCCCAGACCAAGGACGAGGCGGCCATATTCCTGACCACGAAGGGAGACTAAAACAGGGTCATTTGCGGCTTCATGTTGGCCAGCGCTTTCTTGGCTTCCTTCTTGCCGCGGGGACGGCCGTGCTTGGGGATGGGAGGCGCTTCCGCCAAAATCGGTTTGCCCTCGGCGTTTAGTTCGGATTGTTCGAGGTTGGATAAGATCTCCTTGGCCCGGGCGAGGATCTGCGGTGGCAGCCCGGCAAGTCGCGCCACCTGGATCCCGTAACTCTTGTCCGCCCCGCCCTTGACGATCTTGCGCAGAAAAATGATCTGATCGTTCCATTCCCGGACCGCGACATTGTAATTGCGCACGCCGGACCGGGTCATCTCCAACTCTGTGAGTTCATGGTAATGAGTGGCAAACAGTGTCCGGGCTTTTACTTCGTCATGTAGAAATTCCGCGACGCTCCATGCGATCGAGAGTCCGTCAAAGGTCGAGGTCCCGCGGCCGATCTCGTCCAAAATAATCAGGGAACGGGCGGTGGCGTTATTGGTGATATTAGCGGTCTCATTCATCTCGACCATGAAAGTGGATTGGCCGCGGGAGAGATCATCATTGGCGCCGACCCGTGTGAAGATCCGGTCTGCGAGGCCGACCTCCGCGGATGTGGCGGGAATCCATGAACCGATCTGTGTCATCAGGACAAGGAGCGCCACCTGGCGGATGTAAGTTGATTTGCCGGCCATGTTCGGGCCGGTCAGTATCAGGAGCCGATGCCGTTCGCCATCGAGTTCGACATCGTTGGGAACGAACTTCTCTTCCACCAGGCTTTGATCGAGAACCGGGTGACGCCCATCGATAATCTTGATCCGTAAATCGTCGCTCAGAACCGGACGGCAATAGCCAAAGAGCCGCGCGGTTTCGGCGAGGGACGCCAGCACATCGAGGGTGGCGATGGACGCGGCGCATTCCTGCAATGGAGTCAGTTCCTTGAGAACCTCGTCACGGAGTTGCATGAAGAGCTCGATTTCCAGGGCTTTGGCCCGTTCATCGGCGCCCAAAATCTTGCCTTCGACTTCCTTCAATTCCGGCGTGATGAAGCGTTCGCCCGTTGCCACGGTTTGTTTGCGATGCCATGTCGGCGGGACAAGGTGGAGGTTGGATTTTGTGACCTCGATGAAGTAACCGAACACAGAGGTGAACCGGACCTTGAGTGACTTGATGCCGGTCATCTCGATCTCGCGCTGCTGGAGTTGGGCGATCCAATCCTTGCCTTCGCGACCGGCATGACGGAGCTCGTCAAGGGCGGGGAAGTAACCGTCGCGGAACATGCCGCCGTCACGGGTCAAGGCAGGTGGTTCCTCGACAATTGCGTTGGTTAGGAGACAGACAAGGGCGGGGAGTTCATGGAGTCCGCCGAGGATCGAGTGGCATAAAGACCCGGTGGCCGGGGCCGGTTCACTCGGGGTGACGACACCGGAGAAATCGTTGCCACGAAGAAGCGCGGCGAGGTCGGCCTTCAACTGCGGGATCTGTTCGAGGCTGGTGCGCAACACAACCAGGTCGCGGGCATTGCCGCCGGTCTGTGTCAGGCGGCCGACCGTGCGTTCCATGTCGCGGATCGCTCGCAGTGTGTCGCGCAGTTTCCCAAGTATGAATACCTCGGCCATCAAATCGCCTATGAGCTCCTGGCGCGCCACGATGGGAGCGAGCTCGCAGAGCGGGTGAAGGATCCAATCACGCAACTTGCGGGCACCCATCGGGGTGAGTGTCCTGTCGAGGGCGCTTAGGAGCGAAGTGTCGCGCCCCCCAGCAGCGCGTCCTCCATGGGACTGGACCAGCTCGAGGTTCACCTGGGTGGTGGCATCCACGATCATGAACTGCGAGTTGCGGTAACAGGTCAGACGCCCGATATGTCCGATGGAACGGCGCAGCTCAGTCTTGAGATAATGGAGGATCGCGCCGGCAGCCCCGACGGCGGAAGGGATCCCTTCGCAACCGAACCCGTCGAGGGATTGGACCTTAAAATGATCACGCAAGGTGAAGTAAGCCTGCTCGTATAGGAAAGTGTATCCGTCGCGCGGGACCAGGCCGTGCACCTCGCGAAAAAGGTTCGCCTGCTCTTCACTGACCAACACCTCGGCCGGCTGGACCCGGGCAAGCTCGTCTGCTAGCTCTTTCTCGTCCGCCAGCTCCGTGACCCGGAAATCGCCGGTCGTGAGGTCAACGAAAGCGAACCCGTATCCGCCCTTGGTTCCGGCGTAAATGCCGGCAAGGAAATTGTTGCGTTTGGCGTCCAGGAGCTGGACATCGCCCACGGTCCCGGGACTGACGATGTGGGTGATCTCCCGCTGGACGATCTGGCCTTTCTGCGGTTCACCCACCTGATCGCAGATCGCCACCCGGCGTCCGGCCTTGATCAACTTGCGGACATAACCGTCGGCGGCATGGAATGGGATCCCGCACATTGGCACCTGATTGCGTTTGGTCAGGGCCACGTTGAGCAAGCCGGAGGCGATCTTGGCGTCCTCGAAGAACATCTCATAAAAATCACCCAACCGGAAAAGGAGCAGGGTATCTGGGGGCAGACTCCTCCTGATGCCTTGGTATTGGGCCATCATGGGGGTGAGAATTTCGGACACGGGCGGAAGCTAACGGCGCTTTTCCCGGCGTTCAAGCTTCCCGCTGCCCAAGGGTCTATCGGGCGGCGGGTTCCCCCGATTTTCAATGGGATAATCCCGCCCTCGACGGTTTCAGTTTTCCCCATCCGCGATAATCCGAGTTAACCGTGGTGAACTCTCCCCGCAGGTCCCGGAATTTTTAACCGCAGATCACTACCATCCCACAGGGCGGAAAAAATGGGGTGGGAGTCTTGATTCTATAAGGGTTGGCGAGTGGTTTTCACAGGAGGTCGATTGCGAGTTTTTGCC
>JAYUPM010000379.1:0-3264 GCA_043760145.1 Spartobacteria bacterium | reverse complement strand
GAGGTTTTGTTGCACGATCCCAGCCTGATACGGCTCAGTTGTCCGGATGCTGATCCCATGGACGCCGTCCTCCAGCCCATAGAGCTCCTGGCCGACATGCAAAGGCACAAGGAGAAATTCCGAGTCGAAGACATATCGGCCCGATTCGAAAATCCCGGTCACGGTAAGTTCCTGTGGCAAAACCATTTCGCGCAGATCGGCCATCGTCTTTTTATCGGAACCATCCTGCTCGGCCTTGTTGAGCTCCTCGATAATGGCGCTCATGTTTCCCGGGGAATAAACGATGAGCTTTTCTCCGAGCGCGATGCCGAGCTGGTCGGCTAGTTCGCGCCCGATGACCGTTTTATCGCCATCGAGATCGAGCTCGCCCCATTTCACGGCGGGGCGCAGGTCGGTCACCTTGAGTTCGCTTTCCACGTCGATCCCTCGGATTTTCGGGGCGAGGCGGCGGCCTTCAAACTCGACGATTACCGGACCGAGGACAAACGGCGCGGAGGCGACAATCCCCCTGGCCCGTTGAATTTTTTCATCGAGTTCCCGCCAATTGTGCAGGACGCCGTCATTGGTAACAAGCAGGTGGGCATCGAACCCGAGGACTTTACGGCGCAGCTCCTGATCGAACCCGGTCATTACGGAAATCACGATGATGAGGACGGCGATGCCGATGGTGACGCCGAAGATCGAGATCAGGGTGATCATCGAAACAAAGGTCCGCTTCGGCTGGAGGTAACGAAGGGCGAGGAAGAGGCTGAAAGGGGTTTTCAAAAGGGCGATGGAGAGGGGCTATGGATAATCAGCTGTCCCGGAGCACCAAGCCCAAAAACGAGTTAAGGGAAATCGTTTAACATCTAGGGGGGGCAAAAAAGTTTTCGATAAATTGAATATCGGTTTGACGCGAACAGAAAAAATCGTTCTGTTCGCCTCCTTATGAAGAAAGTCCTCTCCCTCCTAGTTGCTTTCGTTTTCCTTCAAACTCAAACTTGGGCCCTTAGCGGGGGACCGCAGTATACCTCAGGCGGGGTGGGAGCAGCCAGCATAGGGACTTATGCCGGCGTGCTTATTCCGAAGTTCACCAATCGCCTTTACGATAATCCATCGTTCATCGCCAATGCCGACGCCACAGATGCGAACACGTTGGGGATCTTTGTCCTTGGAGTGCCAGAGCAGGGAGTTGCGACCGGTAATTACCTATTCTTTCAGGACGGCGAAGCGTTTTTCGGCGCGATTCAAGGGGTCGTCGATCCCGATGGGGACAAGTTCAGCGCTCTGCTTTCAGGTGCGGCCGCGACCAACAACGGCGATACAACGGGGACTGTTGAATACTTTTCTCCCATCAGCGCTGTAGGAAAACTGGAAGCGAAACTTGAAGTGCCTTCGAGCATAGGGGCTTCCCTACGCTTGCAGGGTGAAGCCTTTGTCCAGTTACAGGGTTACGCGCCTGACAGTTCCCCCAGTGGCGCTGGTTTCACCACCCTTCGTGAAATCACTTTCGAGGTCGATGGATTTAAACAATCCAATCAGGCTGGAACACCGACGATCGCACCTCCGAACACAACCAGCGTATCGCCTCCCACAACGACGCTAGTTCCGTAAGCCGCTCGCGAACATCTTTGCCTTCGATTCAGCCGCCCTCTTTCAGGGCGGCTGAATTGTTCTAATGCCAGGTTTCCGCCGCCAAATGTTTCATCCGTCCCGCTCTCGGCGTCCGACCGCATCCGTAGAAACCGGGGCCTTCACCCTGATGGAGCTTCTGACAGTGATGGTTGTCATCGCTCTCCTGGTCGTCATGCTGGTTCCGGTCTTGAGGACGATACAGGCCAAGGCGGAGAAAGCGCGATGCATGACTAATCTGCGCAATTTATCAGTGGCAGCGAACCTTTACGTCCAGCAGAACGGTAGTTGGCCCCAGATTGACACCGCGCTTCTCAGTGGTAACCGCACTCAATATGCAGCCCAGTGGATTGCCGCATTGGAGCCCTTCGGCGTTTCACAAGAGAATTGGATCTGTCCCACTGCGCAGCGGATGCTCAAAGACCCGGACTTAAAGAATCCGAAAAATATTCGGGTTGATTACAATGCGATGCCTTTCGACGATAAGCCCCGGACTCCGTTTCGTTGGTCCAGGCATCCGTGGTTTATCGAACACAACAGCCTGCATGGGAACGGCAACCTGATTATTTTTACAGACGGGTCGATTGTTGAAGCATCCGATATTATTTCTCGCTCGGGATCCTGAGAAACCTCAGGGATGTTCAAAGAGAAACCGAGCGGCTTGCGCCAGTGCCTTTGACCGGTGGCTGAGCCGGTTTTTTATCCCGGCCCCGAGTTGCGCGAACGTCTCGCAGAACCCTTCCGGGACGAATAACGAATCGTATCCGAAGCCGCCTTCCCCGCGCTCGGCGTTGATGATGACTCCCTCGACGGTCCCATTGAAAGTTCCGAGCACTTTACCATTTTTAGCAAGTGCCATGACACAGCGAAACCGGGCTCCCCGTGCTTTGCCGCGGACCGACTCAAGCGCGCGCAGAAGTTTAGCGCGGTTCTCGGCATCGGATGCTTTGTCCCCGGCGTATCGAGCGGAGCGGACCCCGGGCGCGCCAGACAATGCATCGACTTCCAATCCGGAATCGTCTGAAAGGACGAGACCCGGAAAGAGCAGGGACGCCGGGATGGCCTTGATGATGGCGTTCTCCTCGAAAGTGAGCCCGGTCTCTTCGGCTGCAGTGAAAGCCGGATAGGCACTCAGGTCGGAGACGTGAAAGTCCGGGGCGAGCATGGCCTGGATCTCGGCGGTCTTGTGGGCGTTATGCGTTGCGATTAGGAGGGAACGGGGCGACGCGGGCATGGGGCAGGTGAAAATTGAAAACACTAGCATCCCATAGGAAGTCGGAAGAAAGGTAGGAAGATTTGGGGTGAAAACATTTTCTTGCCTATAATTTTCCTGCCTGCGTTCCCAAAAAATCCATCATTGAACCCTGATGGAAGTCTCTCACTGGATCCGCAGATTGCGCAGATTCCCGCAGATGACCGCAGATGACCGCAGATGACCGCAGATACCAAGCCCCGGGAGCGGACGTCATCAGGATGCGAGTGTTTTGAACGCCAGCCTTACCCGATCTTCATCTGAGGTAATCTGCGGAGATCTGCGTAATCTGTGAAAAAATGTGAGGTGTCACTTCCCGGGGTCGTCGGCAAAAACTCGCAATCGACCTCCTGTGAAAACCACCCGCAACCCCTTATAGAATCAAGACTCCCGCCCCGTTG
>JAYUPM010000378.1:0-8460 GCA_043760145.1 Spartobacteria bacterium | reverse complement strand
CCGATGATCGGAAATTTTTTACGGAGTTCGGCAATTTCAAGCGCGGAAATGCCCCGGGGCAGGAAAATGATTCCATCATTGATAGGCTTATCGATGAGTATCTCGGCCACCTGGTGAGTGCCGGCCTTGGAGCTAATAAACGCAACGATCCATCCGCCGCGCCGATCCGTGCTGAGCGAACGCAGCGCAATAGAACCATGGTTATCGAGCTTAAAGACGCATCCAAAAGTGCCATCGGCCACCTCCGTCGGATAAATGGCGGTCACATCGCGTTCGGAAATAGCCGGCACCTTTTCCACAAAACCATCGCGCTCTGGATTGTGAAACTTCGCCGGGATGGAAAAGGGCTGGCCATCACGGGCATTGGCTTCGAGATGGAAGCGCACCGCGATGCCCGGCTTTTTAGCCATGCCGATGAAGCTCAAGGCGAGCAGGGGGAGTAGAATGAGGCGGACAAATTTCATGGGCGTGGAGTGTCGCTTAACAAAAGCGATTTGCAACCTGCGATAGCCGTGGCGTATTGATCCGCAATGAACCTTCGCATTCTTGTGTTGATATTGCTGGCTATGAGCACCGTTGTCCGCGCGGAGGAATCCGGGGAGGCAAACGCTGAGGCCCCTCGCAAACCATCAGTGATGCACCGCGTCTTAAAGCCATGGACTTTATTTCAGCCCGCCAAACCCGCGAAACCCGGGGCCGTCAAGTGGAAGCAACTTACCATGACGATGAAACTGGAACCGCTGCCATTGCGGCTATCCGAGACCCGGCAACTCAAGGCAACCCTTCAGTTGGCCAATCATGGCAAGCGTTTGGTTCAACTCGATTTTCCAACGACTCAGCGTATCGAGGTCCTTGTGCGCAATGCCCATGGCAAACTCGTTGAGCAATGGTCCGAGGATCAATCGTTTTCCAATGAACCAACCCTGGTCGTAATTAATCCCGGGGAACGTTTGGAATATGCGGTCACCGTTTCAACCCGGGATATGGCCGCAGGTCAGCTTTACAGCGTTGAAACTTTTTTCCCTAATTACGATCAGCTCCGCGCAAGCAAGAGCATTATCCCCGAAAAATAAACGGGCCCACGCCCTCCGGGGTTTGTAGTTCCGCATTTATGCGGCGCGCATCTCGTCCTCGATCCTTCGGTTCGTTGCAGTTTTTTCGAGGACCAAAAAGGAGACCGGCCGGAACTACAAACCGTCGCCCTCGCTGCCGGGGGCGGCAGGCTCGATGGCAGCTACTTCTGGAGCAGCTACGCTTGGAGCAGCTTCGCTTGGAGCAGCTACTTCTGGAGCAGCTTCGCTTGGAGCGTCCTCTTGGAGAGCCGGTGCTGCCGATTCAACCGTTGAAACAGCGGACGCTTTCTCCGTGGCTCTGCCACCGGATTTCAACTCCTCGTTCTCGGCTCGCGGCGACAGTGGCAGGTCGAGCGTGCCATCATGAAACTCAATCACGTTGCCGCACTGGATCAGGTAATGAAGATCCGAAGCGAGGGCCGACTTTTTGGGGAGGGCCTCAGGTAATTCATGCTGCTCGCCGAGCAACTTCACCGCCAGTTGTGGGCGGGTTAATTTCGGATTGGCTTCAAGGACTCCAAGGATCGCCGCAATGCCCTCCGAAAAAAGCTGGCCTGCAGGATGCCGTTGCGGCCGGATCGGAGAGATAAATAGCACCCGCTTGCGGTGCTTGAAAAAGTGCAACCCCGCATCTGCAAAGCGCGGGCGCAGGTGATGGATAAGGCTCCCGGGAAAGCCGCGCTCCTGTTCCCACGCTTCGCGCAACCCGGCGAGAATCCCGCGATCAGTGCACGCCCGGCATGCAACGCCATTGGTTTCCAAGGCCTGGCCGCTCTTCACAAGCTGGGGCAGGTAAGTCTTGCGGAAATGTTGCTCCGCCTCCGACGCGGTCTTGAACACGATCGGCTCCGCTTCGTTGATCGTGGCAAAAGTTTTCGTCGAGCGGGCTTGTTCCTTCCAATCATTGATGGCTTGTTCGCTGGTCAGGATCACGATGTCTTCCTGCTGAAATTCCGCAAAAGACATCCGTCGGCTGAATCGCTCTTCATACAACTTCCGCAGGGTCGGTTGATAAGCGTGATAGTTGGTCGGGCCTAAAAACAATCCACTTGAACGGCTCCGGGCGACATTGCTGAAATTGCCCTTGAGCGGTTCGCTCTGAAGGATCTCTTCCTTGTAATAGTCCTCTTTGAATCGATCAAAGGCACCGCGTTCCAATCCCGCCTGGTCGAATGAGATTGGCCCATCACCAATTTGAAAGAGCCGGGTCGCAGGATCCATTGACGTGATCCGAACACGGTGGCGCTCGGGCTTTTCAAGGAAGAGACGCGCTGTGGTAAAGAGCGGGTAAGCGCGGGTGCCGGAGCGGATCTGCTTGGTGATGCCGGCAGCTCCATTGGGTTCGGGAAGGAAATCAACTTTCACCGTTGGCTTTTGCGGCACCGCAGCCGGCCGTGGCTGATCCTGACGGCGTTCGCCGCCTCCTCGGTCGTCACGGCGCGGCTCGCCTCGATCGCCACCGGAGCGCGGAGGACCGCTGCGCCGTTCACCACCGCGATCGTTGCGCGGGGCACCACCGGGACGGTTGCCACCGCCTGGACGATTGCCACCACCGGGACGGTTGCCACCGCCGGGGCGAGATCCCGGGCCGCGCCCACCGCCGCCGCCGCCGCCGCGTCCACGATCTGCGCCAGGTCGTTCGCCCGTGTCGCCCTGGTAATTGGCGTAGCGATTGATCGACGGGTCTTCCTTGAGCCAGTCGGGCAAAAACTTCAGGTCAAGATCGGTGGGCAAATCGCTCATGGGTTCGTTGTTATTGTGTTTCTTTGGAAATGTAAACGGAGGTGGTGTTTATCTCAAAAATCGGATGGGGGAATTATTTGGGGAATTATGTATTGCCAAGTTTTTGCGCGGTCTCTAAAGCGTGTCTCCCAAACCAGACACAACAGTTTCCACAACCCATCCAAGAGCCATCATTTTATGTCAGAAAAATCTATCGAGGAGCAAGTCAAAGAGATCATCGTCGAACAACTCGGCGTCAACATGGAGCAAGTGGTCCCGGATGCTTCTTTTATTGAAGACCTTGGGGCGGATTCATTGGACACGGTTGAATTGGTGATGGCGTTTGAGGAAACCTTCAACGTTGTGGTGTCAGATGAAGAGGCGGAGAAACTTCAAAAGGTTCGGGATGTCGTTAAACATATTGAAGACCATCAGGCCAAATAATTGACGGAGGCCCGATGAGGCAAAAGAACGGCACGATGTAAAAGTCGTGCCGTTCTTTTTTTTGCGCGGGAGGGGCGGACGTTGCGCGGGAAAGGAAATAAGATCGGGGAACCCAGAGGGAGAACCAGGAGGATATCTATTTTATATGACATATATTGTATGATGTTATACTTATCCCGTTCTCCAGTCGGCTTTTATACCCCTGTTAATAACTTGCGAGCATCTTCTCCTCCGTTACACCCCGTTTTCCCGACCCTCCCGCTTTCCCTGCCCAATTTCATTCTCCTTCATTTTTTCCGTGCTGTCTTTCCGCGCTGCGCTACTAATTTCCGTCGCCCGCTGTCGCTGGCCCCAAACAAATGGAATCCGATCCCGAATCCGGAGACTCACCAAACTCTCCGATCCAACCATGCCCGTGGTGCGAAGACTTTGTGGACGTTAGTGATAGCGAACCGCTGGCAAAGATTTCGTGTCCTCATTGTGCTGGCGAAATGCAGGTGCGTGGAGCGATTGGACAGTTTGAGTTGCTCAGTGTTGCGGGTCGCGGCGGAATGGGCGTGGTTTACAAGGCTCTGGATGCGGGATTGCACCGGCAGGTTGCGCTGAAACTTTTGCGCAAGGATCACAGCGACAACGCGACGCTCATCTCCCAGTTGGAAACCGAAGCGGCGATCACGGCATCGATCAACCATCCCCATGTCGTGAAGGTATTTTCCACCGGGGTCGATAACGGGCGTTTTTATATTGCGATGGAACTGGTGGATAAAGGGTCGCTGGATGATCTCATTCGCATCCAGGGGCGCGTGCCGGAGGCGCAAGTGCTGCAAGTGGGTTCCCAGATTGCCCAAGGATTGCGGGCCGCTTATCACCACGGTCTCATTCATCGTGATGTAAAGCCGGGCAATATTCTTTTCGCCTCGGCCACCACCGCCAAGATCGTCGATTTCGGTCTCGCGATTTTCGCATCAGAAGAGGAAAAGGTGCGCGGCGAGATTTGGGGCACTCCCTATTATGTGGCACCGGAGAAGCTTGATCAAAAGCCCGAGGATTTTCGCAGCGACATTTATTCCCTGGGCGCAACGCTCTTTCATGCACTGGCCGGGCGGCCGCCGTTCGAGGCGGAAAGCGCGTCGATGGTCGCATTAAAGCATCTCAAGAACCAACCGGTGAGTCTGCAGGCATATGCGCCCCATGTCTCAGGGCGGATGAGTTACATCATCAACAGGACGCTCCTGAAGGATCCGGATAAGCGTTATCAGAGCTACGACGAGTTGATTGAGCATTTCCAGTATGCCCAGGAAGAACTCCTCGCCAATTCCGGGGCAAAGAGTCAGCCGACGCGGGTGGTGCTCGATAGTGGCGCGATAGAAAAAGCATGGGGCGTCATGACCATCGTAATGATCGCGGTATTGGCCATTGCCGTGATACTTGGCATTATTTTTCGCGATAGCATTTTTAAGAGCGAGGAATCGAAGAGCGGACTGGCGGTATCCACTCCAGCGGCAGCGGTCGTGAATGAAGCCGATGCGCCACTGAAAAAAGCGCGCGAAATGCTTCTTAATAATGATCCATTGGGAGCCGCAGCAGAATTCCGTAAAATTGCCACGCAACCCAAACAGAATAAGACGGTTGCGTTGATTGCCATGATGCAAGCTGGATTGTCGGAATTGGAGGCAGGCGATCTTCCGGCAGCCAAGGCAACTTTCAATCAAGTCACCAAGAACGGACACCCGGAATCGAAGAACCCTGAGGAGAAACAGCTTGGGGAATTCCTTGTGGAAACGGCGCGGAAACTGACTTCGGAGAGTCTGGTAACCTTGAAATCGCTTGGCGAAATTAATAAAGGCGACCCCAAAGCGTTCGCCTTTTTGCTTCATGGTTTGAAGGATTGGCACCTTGGAAAACCAGAGGAGTCGGTCGCTTTGCTGCGTGAATTTCGCAAAGCGGCCCCTGTCGAAGCCCATGCATGGATGGCGGAACTCAAGCCAGTGGTGGGCCGTTATATTGACGATTTAACCAAACTCCAAATGGGGGCGGCCCGGCTCAAGGCAGCGCAGACCCCGGAGCAAAAAGCGGAGATAATAGCTGAACTCAAAGCCATGAAAGGCCCCCTGGAGTCAAAAGTTCAGGAAGTTCTCAAACCTTTCGAGGCGGATATCGCGCCAGCACAAAGCCAATGAGAAGCAGCCGATGGGTGCGTGGAAAACACCCCTCCCCGTGTGGCTCGAGCTGGTGCGCAAGGGTGATTTGGTGAATGCGTTCTACTCGGAGGATGGAACGAAACCCGCTGGGGTGTAAATTACCCGGCACTGGAGCAGACACCCCGTCGATTAAAGACTTGGGAGCTGGTAGCTTCCTGGTTGTTATGAGTGAATTGACGCGGGCGGAATTGATTGGGCGGCTCCGGGAGGTTTACGGGCAACTGTGCGAACTTCCGGAATACCGACGGACACAGATTGCCGAGGCCATGGCTTGCGTTGCGATACGTTGCGCATTGGTTCTTCGCAATGGGTCGGAGGAGGAACAGGAGCAATCGGTTGTGATCGAAAAACTGGGACACAAGATTGCTGACCTGGCGAGATCGCACAGCCTGAATTGAACCCGATTTCAACATTGAACCTAACGCGCCGAACATCGACCTTGCGCGTGACATGGACAAGGACCTCGGCGAAATCACCGAAAAAATTCTGACCTCCTATCAAACAGGAGGCGGCATCAACAACATCGACGGCTCCAACCTGCCATCGAAACGGGCGCTTGCAGTAATCTGCGAAGACCTGCTCCAGCTCTTGTTTCCCGGCTTCCACGACCAGGAGCCGATCCACTCCATTCACCTGCGCCGGGTCACTGCCCATCGGATCAAATCGATGAGCGATCGGCTCGAGGAAGAGGTTTGCAAGAGTTTGCGTCTGCGCGAACCGGGATGCCCCGACTCGGCGGCTGAGGATCTGATGTTCGAGTTTTTGCAACAGATCCCAGCTGTCCGTGAATTGCTCCGGACCGATGTGGAGGCGGCATTCCAGGGGGATCCGGCGGCGGCGGCCATCGACGAGATTATTTTGGCATACCCGTATGTGGAGGCGATCGCGATCCAGCGAAGCGCCCACATTTTTTATCGACTCGGCCTGCCGCTGATTCCGCGGATTATGACGGAGTGGGCCCATTCGCGCACTGGGATCGACATCCATCCCGGGGCCCAGATCGGCTCCCATTTTTTCATCGATCACGGGACGGGAGTGGTTGTCGGTGAAAGCTCGGTTATCGGCTCGCATGTGAAGCTTTATCAGGGCGTCTCGTTGATTGCCCGCTCGCTCGCTGGGGGCCAGGCGTTGCGTGGAAAAAAGCGGCATCCGACGGTGGAAGATCACGTCACAATTTATGCCGGCACCACGGTCATGGGGGGCGACACAGTGATCGGAGCCGGCAGCACGGTCGGGGCCAGCGTCTTTCTCACCCACAGCATCCCGCCGCGGTCGCTGGTTTTCTTCGAGGAAAAATCGCTGCGAATTCTCGAGAAGGATAACCGTGGAGATTTTTCTGGCGATTGGATGATCTAGGGACCCGCTGATTTAAATCGTGATCTACCTCGATTACAACGCGACCACTCCCCTCGCCCCCGAAGTGTTCGCGGCCATGAGCCCGTTCCTCGGGAAACACTTCGGCAACCCTTCAAGCATTCATCAATCGGGACGCGAAGCCCGCGCCGCCGTGGATTCCGCCCGTGATCGGATTGCCTCACTCTTGGGTGCCAGGTCGCATGAGATTATTTTTACCGGCGGCGGCACGGAAGCCGATAACCTCGCAATCATCGGCCTTGCCCGGAGTCGGGTGCAGACTGGAAAGCATCTGATCTCGAGCCCGACCGAGCATCACGCAGTGCTTCAGGCAATGGAGTATTTGGAGAAAAAAGAGGGGTTCGATGTAACATGGCTCCCCGTGGATCGGGGTGGCCGAATCAGCACCGATCAACTTGCGGAGGCGATTACCCCTCAAACCATTCTGGTTTCCATCATGTCCGCCAATAACGAGACCGGAACCCGACAGCCTTACCTTGAGGCATCCGGTATTTGCAGGGATCGGGGGATTCTTTTTCACAGCGATATGATTCAGTCCTTCGGCAAGGAACCCGTGTTCGCAGGAGACGTAGATGCTCTCTCTCTTGCCGCCCACAAATTTTGCGGGCCGAAAGGGGTGGGTGTCCTTTATCTCCGCTCGGGCATTTCCATCGAGGCATTGCAATACGGCGGCACCCATGAGAGCCAGCGGCGGCCCGGCACGGAGAACGTCGCGGCAATTGCCGGCATGGCGGCCGCTGCCGCGATTGCGGTTGCGGATATCGGCGCGGAATCCTCGCGGATTGCCAGCCTGCGCGATCAACTCTGGGACGGGATTCTTGCGGCGTTCCCATCGGCCATTAGCAACGGCGATCCAGCGCATCGGCTTGCCAATACACTCAATGTGAGCTTCCCCGGTTTGGATGGTGAAAGTCTGCTGATGAATTTGGACCTTGAAGGGATTTGCGCTTCAAGCGGGTCGGCGTGCATGGTCGGTTCCGTGCAACCTTCCCACGTCCTTATGGCGATGGGTGTCGATACGGAGACTGCCCGCTCGACGGTCCGCTTTTCCCTCGGCAAACAAACCGATGCCAGCCAGATCGAAAATACTTTGGCGCGGCTTCCGTCGATTTTTTTGCGCCTCAAATAAAAATTGGAGAATTGATTCACCCATGCAGCTCAATTTTTTCGCCAAACTCACCTCCCGGCACGCCAGTCGTTCCCTCCTCCATACACTCACGCCGGTGATGGTTGCCCCGTCAAAAATCGGCATTATTCCCGACACCGCAACTCTCCAGGAATATGCCCGCAATCTATTGCGCTCTGTTCACCCGGGAAATTTTGCCGATGGGGTCCAGATCGTTTGGAACCCGCGGATGCGGACCACAGCGGGAATGGCATATCCCACCAAAGCCCTGATTACGCTTAATCCAAAGATGGTGGAATTTGGCCCGGACGAGGTGGACCGGACGTTACGGCATGAACTGGCGCATCTGCTTGCGCATCAACGGGCGGGGAGGCGTAAAATCGCAATGCACGGAGCCGAATGGAAACAAGCGTGCGCGGACCTTGGGCTTGCTGGAGAACGCCGCTGCCACAATCTTCCCCTGCCCCGGCGCGAGATGCAGCGGCGATATCTTTACCGCTGCCCCAATTGCGCGGTGGAA
>JAYUPM010000377.1:0-3281 GCA_043760145.1 Spartobacteria bacterium | reverse complement strand
GGTTTTGTAGTGCGGCTGTCCTCTGCCGCTTTCGGGAAGCGCTTTTGATGGCGAGTTATTGGCAGGCGGCAGGAAACCCGCCCTGCACTTGCCACCGCCGCCCCATACCCCCACAATCGCCACATGGATTTCTCCGCAATCTGGGCCCCTTGGCGGGTCGAATATTTCAAGCAACCTGCCTCCCCCGATTTTCTCCTTGAAGCCGCAGCCACAACCGATGATGCCGCGCATCTCGTTGTGGCCCGGCGAAAGAACACGTTCCTCATCATGAACCGGTTCCCGTATGCCATAGGACATCTGATGGCTGTCCCCTATCGGAAAGTCGGCGAGCTCCCGGGGCTCAGCGATGCGGAGAAACTCGAGCTCTGGGAACTCGCCGAACACGCGCAGACGATCTTACGCAAAGTCATCGGCGCCCAGGGATTCAATATCGGGCTGAACCTTGGCCGCTGCGCGGGGGCGGGAGTGACTGATCATTTGCATCTCCACATCGTCCCGCGCTGGGAAGGCGACAACAATTTCATGCCCGTCATTGCCGATACCCGGGTGTTTCCGGAGGCGCTGGATGCGCTGTATGCGAAGCTTATGGCGGCCCAAGCTTGAGCCAAGGAGGGGCGCGCTTCCAGCCGCCCTTCTGTAATTCTTGAAGGGCGAATGGAAGCTCGCCGTAATTCCCAAGGGCGGCTGGAAGCTCGCCCACCCTTGGACAACTGAGTTCCTTGCTCTAAAACTTCCCTTGAATGAATGAGGAGGCGTTACGGACCGAATTCTGAGGTGCAGCGACACCCCATCGCGTTAATGGTTTCCAAAAAAGGGCCGGGTGCCGCCGCCACTGGAGTAATGTAATTTTGACATCGCGCTTTAAGTAATGTAAGTTTCACATCATGACACGGACCCAAATCCAACTCCCCGACGATCTCTACCGACGGGCCAAGACGTTCGCCCGGCAACGCGAACTTTCACTCGCTGAAATGACCCGGCGCGGACTCGAGCTTTTTCTTGCCCGGTTCCCTGACCCGCCCGGGGAAGTCCATGAATGGCAACTCCCAAGAATCAACGCGGGCGGCACCAGGGTGCCTCTTGCAAAGCTTCATGACCTCTCGGCAGACGAAGAAACGATGCGTGCGTTTCCACGCAAATGACATCCTTTGATACAAATATTCTCCTTCCAGCTGTGGATGTTGGAAACGCCCAGCACCACCAAGCATCCTCACTCTTGGAATCGTTTCAACGCCGTGAGGACGTCGCCATCTCAGAGTTTATTCTCCTTGAGCTTTATAACCTGCTGCGAAATCCCGCCGCTGTCGTCACGCCGCTTTCCGCAAATGCCGCCGTTTCCGTTTGCCAATCCTTCCGCAACCATCCGCGCTGGCAATTGATTGGGTTCACTCCGGACAGCAGGATATTCCACGATCAACTCTGGCCGCGACTGCGCGAGAAAACATTCGCTCGCCGCCGTGCATACGACTGGCGTTCCGCCCTCTCCATGCTTCGCAATGGTGTCACAGACTTCGCCACGGTGAATGTGAAGGATTTCGAAGGCTTCGGGTTTGCAAAGGTTTGGGACCCGTTAAAAAGCTGGCCGGGATCCAAGCGCCAATAGCACCAGAAAAGCGGGACACCACAGTCGGGGGAACAAACATGCAATGAACTCCCTTGAGCGCAAAGTCGCAGGGAATAAAGCGGCGGGACGCCGCTGCCACGAACAAAAAAACGGGCCGGCGCCTTTCGGCACCGGCCCGCCCCAACCAAGGGAAACCAAATCTACAAATTTAATTACTTCTGCTTCTCAAGCATCGCAAAGGTTCGTTTGCCTTTGCGCTCGATATTGAGCAGGAGCGCTTTTTTTTCCTTCGCTTCAATTACCGTCAAGGCCGCGATAAATTCCGCCACATCCCCCACCGACTTCGCCTCAACCTCATTGATCACGTCCTCCGCCAAAATCCCCGCCTTGGCCGCAGGGCTCTCGGGCGTCACTTCAATTACCAGCACTCCGCTCCTGGCGTGGTCGCGCACCTTAAGCCCCCAGTGATCAAGGGAGGGCTCCGAGCCCCGCTTCCCCGTATTGGAAACCCGGGTCACTTCGCGGGGAAGTTCCCCCGTTGTCACTGGCACCTTCAATGTGTTGCCCGCCCGCCAAACCGTGAGTTGCACCGTATCGCCCACCCGTTTCTTAAGGACCTCCTTTTGAAGATCATGGGCATTGGCTAACTCCACTCCATCAAGCGCGAGAATGATATCGGCCGGACGCAAATCACTCCGATAAGCAGGGGCATTACTTTCAATGGTCCGCACCACAATCCCGCGATCCAGTTTCACCCGTTCACGCAACTCACTATTCTCGCGCAAACTCTCGATCCGAATCCCGAGCCATGAGCGCTGGACACGGCCCCCGGCAATCAACTGGGCACTCACGTCCGCCAGCATGTTGGAGGGAATCGCGAAGGCCAATCCACGGCCGACCCCATTAATCAGCGTATTCATTCCCATCACCCGGCCTTCCACATCGAAAAGTGGACCCCCGCTATTACCCGGATTAATAAACGCATCGGTCTGAATGTAATCCTCGTAAAGAACCGTATTGGAACCCGGTCCGAGTAGATTGCTGCGTCCCTTCCCGCTTACCCAGCCGCACGTAAAACTATAATCCTGGTTGTATGGTGCCCCGATCGCCGCCACCAATTGCCCGATCCGCAGCTTGTCGCTATCGCCCATTTCCGCAAACCCGAGATCCTTTGCTTCAATCTTAATCACCGCGATATCCGTCTTCTCGTCGGTCCCGATGACGCGGGCGGGAAAAATCCGGCCATCCTTGAGCCGGACATCGAGCTTATCGGCATCGGCAATAACGTGTTGATTGGTAAGGATATAGCCATCCGCCCGAATCAAAAATCCGCTCCCCTCGCTGCGGACCGTCGGTTGGGGGAGCCGCATGAAACGCTCCCGCTCGCTCACCCCCGGCTTTACCGCCCCGGGTTCTTCATTCAGAAAAAACTCAAATGCCTGGGCCTCCGTTTCCCCCTGGGGCTCGGATTTTTTGCGGGCCTCGATCACCACCACGGAGGGAGCCAATTTTTCAAAGAGGACCACAAACCCTTCGTCAATCTGGCGTAACAAGCTGATGGCTGCTGCTTTACGCGAATCAGTGGAAACCGGGTCCGCCGCCAGCAACCCGCAAACGGGGATAAAAAATAACCCGAAGCGCAGAGCGGAAAATATCGAAAAACGCGGCATCGGTTGGGTGGTTTTTTGGAAAGGCCCATCTACGACATTCCGAAAAT
>JAYUPM010000376.1:0-3289 GCA_043760145.1 Spartobacteria bacterium | reverse complement strand
CCTTGCCGCATAAATGCGGAACTACAAACCCCGGAAGACGCTAAACAGATGCTTCTCTGCGGGGTGTTCATTGAGGTCGGGATTTTTTGAAAAACGATCGGGATTGGGTAACGCCTGTTCGCTATTGCTCCGGGGCAAGCGGCGGCTCGGGCATTTTTGTTTTAAGAGACGCTTCGCGCGCCGATTCGATGTCGTGCACGTCGAGCGCCGCTGCCCGCCGAAAGGCGACCACGGCAAGGTCCGGTTGCTCTTCTTTTTTTAAGAGTTCCCCCATGAGCCGCCAGGAATCGGCCCGGAACGGTTCCCGATCCAGAAGCGCCCCCAACTCTCGCAATGCGATTTTGCGACGGCCGGTTTGATCGAGGGCCATGAGATAACGTTTGCGAATTGACCAGGACCGCGGGGCGAGATCGACGGCGGCAGCGAAGCGGGCGGTGGGATCCTTTTGGGATTCACGAAACTCGAGTGTGCCTCGCAGTATCATGCATTCCGCAGCGAGGAACGGAGCGTGTTCGGCCGTTTCCAGGAGCTTTTGGGCAGCGGGATAATTGGCCCGGCGGATCTCGATTCCTGCGAGACCGATCAGGGCGAAAGGGAGATTGGCTGTGCGTTTCAGGCTTGCCCGAAATTCCGCCTCCGCTTTTTCAAGATGCCCCTCTTTCGCCTCGAGGTTGCCGAGTTGGACTCGCATCCGGGCCGTGTCGGAGCCCCGGTGGATTGTTTGTGTCAGGAAAGTGCGTTCATTAAGCCAATACGCCTGTTGCTTGCGTGTTTGGGTTCCGAGAAAAATACCCCAGCCCAGGAGGAGAATCAGCGAAATCCACGTCACCCATCGGGATTGGAAATTGGAAAGAAAGGAGCCCGCGGCGATCAGGAGGAAAGCGCTTGGGACATAAAGCCAATGCTCGGCCAGAGTGGAATTGAGGGGGATAAGATTGCTCACTGGAAAATAAGCGATCGCAAACGCAAGCAGGGCGGCGCTCGTCAAAGGCACTCTCGATTTCGCCCACCAGCCCCATCCGCCCAGTGCTGCGATCAGGATTGCCCCGGCCATGGTCAGCCATGGCGGAACCCGTTCTTTTTTCACCGAAGGATCTGAAGGATCAGGGATGCGCTCGATCACGCTCCGCTCCATACGAAGATTATGCGGGGCAACAAACATTGCGGCGTAATGGGCGGCGGCTTGCGCAACAAGGACCGGGCTCGAGATTTCTGAAGATGACTTTGAGGTGGGTGGGGGGATTTTTTCCGCACCCAATCGCAGCGCCGCGTATCCGAGAAGAATGGCGGCGGCGATGCCCGCCCACCGGATCCAGAGGAGGCGCGATACTTTTTTAAGTGCGAGGATCAGCAGCCAGACCAGCAGCGCGAAGACCCCGCTCTCCTTGGAAAGAAGGGCTGCGAAAAAACCGATGGCGGCTCCGAGGATGGCGAGACGTTCATAACGTCCGCGGCGCAGAGAAATGAGTCCCAGGGTCAAAGCGCCGAACCCGAAAAACGCGGCGAGTGGATCGGCGCGTCCGGCGATATAAGTAACGGCGGAAGTGTGGAGTGGGTGAATGGCCCAGATCAAAGCGATGAGCAGCGGGACACCGATTGTGGGTGCTCGCGCCAGGGTCTCGGATTCCTCTTTCCGGGCGAAAGCAATGAAGGCATGGCTGGCTAAAAAATAGAGGGCGATCGCGGCGGCGAGATGGGCAAAGATGCTGGTAAGATGGAAGCCGCGCGGCATCATTTCCCACGCCGCATAATCGGCCATGAAAGTCAGGCGCTGGAGTGGGCGATAGAAATTGGAGGGGGTGGCGTCCAGGAAAAGGAAATGCCCAAAGGCTTCCGGGATGAGCCGCCAACTGCGAATGAGCGGGTCGCGCCCGACCAAAGCGGTGTCGTCCCAGACAAAGCCATTGCGCTGGGCGGGCCAGTAAACGAGAAAAATGGCTCCCATGAGAACCAACACAGATCCGAGTCGCTGCAAATTTTTCAAGAGATGGATGATGAGCGGGACAGGAGGCGTGATCAAGAGTGGCGTCGCGCTGGGGTTGATGATCGCCGGAATTAGTTTACATGCGGGCGAGATTGATCCTGCAATCAAACAACTCGTGGTGAGCGTTGCCCCGGATTGGAATGCGGTGAATGGGCGGCTTCAATGTTTCGAGCGCGATGGGGCCCGATGGAAACCGGTCTTCGATGCGTGGCCTGTGCTCTACGGGAAAAACGGCCTTGCATGGGGACGCGGTGAGCTTGAAAACGGCGAGGGCGGTCCTGAAAAAATCGAGCGGGATGGTCGGGCCCCGACTGGCCTTTTTAGGATCGGCACCATTTACACCTATGACCGGGCATTGCCGAGTGGCGCCAATTACCCGTTCCACACCGTCACCAAGGCGGATGCATGGGTCGATGACGTGAGCAATCCCGATTACAACAAGCAGATCACCATTCCCGATTCCGCGAACCCGCCGGCCTGGTTTGAGAAGCAAAAGATGCGGCACAATGATTTCGCATACCGATGGCTTGTGGAGATCCGGCACAACTCGGATCCGCCAGTGGCCGGGGCTGGGAGCGCCATCTTTTTTCATATCCGCAGGGGACCCCAGCGGCCGAGTGCCGGATGCACAACGATGGCCGAGGCCGATCTGCTGAAGCTTATTGGCTGGGTGCGTGCCGGCAAAAAGCCCCATTACGTGCTCCTGCCGCGCAAGGAGTATGAGGCGAAGTGGAAAGCCTGGGGATTGCCCTCCCCGGGGGAGGCAGTCGCGATATTGCGATGAGACGAAAGAGGGCGCCGCGGTGGATCTCAAATCTGTGATCTGAGATCTGAGATTTGAGATCAAGCGAAGCGAGGAGCCCTAAGAAACTGGAGTGCGTTGGTTGTCAGAATGCCCATTGCAACTTCGTGACCCTGGTGTTACTTGAACAAACCACCTTATGAACGCTCTCGCTTCTTTATTCAATCTGGCAGGCCCCGACCTCTTTATCATCGCGGGTATTGTGCTTTTACTTTTTGGGGCGAAGAAGCTGCCGGAACTGGCGCGTGGGATGGGGCAGGCCGTTCGTGAATTCAGCAAGGCCAAGGACGAGTTCGAGCGCGAAGTGACCCGGCCGCAGACAACTGAAGTGGTCAAGCTCGATGAACCCAAACACGAAACCCATACCGTCCTCACTGAGGAGCCCCAAACCCGGGACATCAATGCGGCAGCCACCCCGAAAGCGGAGGTTTCCCACGATCGCCGCGAACCACAGGTTTAACTCGCGCGCTCCATTCTTCGGCGTGACAGCCGTTTTCAAGAGG
>JAYUPM010000375.1:0-3293 GCA_043760145.1 Spartobacteria bacterium | reverse complement strand
TACATACTTTGTGCATACGTTGCCTCAAAGTCTGCCCTCTTCCAGCTCCAAAAAGATGTGGGTAATGCTTAGAGAGGACTGCCGCACTACAAAACGCTGTCGCGATTAATAGCGCGCCCTTTACTCCGACAGGTGTTAGCGGTTTAAAATCGGGCCAGAGGGCGACTGGGAAGCCGCCCCTCCAAGCGCAATGAATTATGAATTATGAATTATGAAGGATGAAAAAGGGGCGCAGGACGAAATGACGAAACCAGAATGACGGAATGACGAGGGGGAATGAAATGGATGGCCGGTTAGCCGTGGGGCGGGTTTGTAGTTCCGGCTTCAGCCGGTCCGGGGAGGGAGAAGTCAAAAGCCAGAATGAAAAATGAGGAAGGGTGGGAATCTGCCCTTGCCGCATAAATGCGGAACTACAAACCCCGGAAGGCGCTAAATAGATGCGGAAGCTGCCGGTCCGACTTGCATGAGATGCTCGATCTCATCGGCATCCACTGGGGTGCTGGCCATCAGGTCGATTGGACCGGTTGCGCTCACAATGATTTCGTTTTCCAGGCGGACGCCGAAGCCTTCTTCCGGAATGTAAATGCCGGGCTCGACGGTCAGGATCCAGTCCGGGGCGAATGGTTGATTGAGAAAGCCGACATCATGGACATCGAGCCCGAGGGGATGACCGAGGCCGTGCATGAAATACTTGCGGCAGGCCGGGGTGGCTTCGGTCTGTTTTTTGATGTCGGATTTTTTGAGGAGGCCGAGCGCAAGCAACTCCTCGTTCATCATCATTTGAGATTCCTTTTGCCAATCCCGATGCAGCTTCCCGACGGTCGCGCCGGCGATGCTCGCGCGCATGACCCGGAGAACCGCGTTGTAGACGGCTTTCTGCCGACGCGTGAACTTGCCGCTTACGGGAATGGTGCGGGTCAGATCGGCGTTGTAGTTGGCGTAACTGGCGGCCACATCGAGAAGGAGCAGGTCGCCTTTTTTACATGGCTGATCGTTCTGGTTGTAATGAAGGACGCAAGCGTTGGCTCCCGATGCGATGATTGGGTTGTATGCGAATTTACCCCGGTTCCGTATGAACTCGCGTGCCAGCTCGGCCTCGATCTCGAATTCGTTCACCCCCGGCTTGATAAACCCGAGCAGCGCTCGAAAGCCTTTCTCCGTGATGGCCACCGCCTCCTTGAGCAGGTCGATTTCCTCGGGAAGTTTCACCACGCGCAGTTCATGCAGCAACCGGGCAAGGCGCCGGTATGTGTGCAACGGAAACTCGCGCTGACATTCGCGTGCGAATCTGGCATCGCGCGTTTCCACCATCACGCCCGCGCGCTTGTGTTCATTGGAATTGAGCCAGACGTTTTCCTGCTCACACATGAGCTCCCGGAATGTCACCTGGAATTCCGAAAGCCATTTGATTGTCTTGATCCCCGAGATTTTCCGCGCCTCCGCCATGGAGTGCTTATGCCCCTCCCAGATTTTTAAATGCTCGCTCGGTTCGCGCAGAAAAAGTATCTCGCGCAGTTTCGGGTCGAACGCGTCGGGGGCGAGAATCAGGATGCTTTCCTCCTGCTCGATGCCGCTGAGATAAAAGAGGTCGGAGTTGGGGTGAATCGGCAGCGAACCATCCGCGTTGGTTGGCATCACGTCGTTGGCGTTGACGACTGCAAGGGATTTTTGCGGGAGGAGCGCCTTGAGCCGGGCGCGATTCTTGGTGAAGAGATTTGGATTGATTGGGGCGTGTCGCATGGGGAATTCGGAGTTCGAAGTGGGTCAGGGCGCTGGCAGGCTTTTAGGCAAGGATGACAGGCCGGGCAGGGGCCAAAGCGGATACGGTGAAGAGGAGCCGACGTTTCATGGCTGCAACGTAGCTGTTCGTTTTGTGCGATCTCAAATTGAAAATTGGATATTTCAGGACTTAACCCCCGCCGCGCATTGTCCGCGAAATAACTTGCCTTCACATCAGCGGCAATCCGCTCTAGATAATGAGCTGTGGTTTTGCCTTTTCCCCCAAGGATCCGCCGAATTTGCGCCGTAATCATTGCGGCGCTCGTGATGCCGTGGTCACACGCTGGCGCGCAGACTACCGAGATGCAGACTACCGAGATGTCGGAGTTGGCGGCCGCCCATATCGCGGCGATGCAGGCGTTCAATGCGGGGAAGTGGGTCGCTGCGGCCGAAGGATTGGAGAAGGTGATCGCGATGGTCACCGACCCGAAAGATCAAACCCGGATAGGGGCGATCCATTATACGCTCGGGGCTGCCTATTTTAACGCGGCGAATTATCCGAAGGCGATTACCTCATTCAATCTGTTCATTGCCAAGTATCCCACTGATCCGCGGGTGCTCGAAGCCCGGCTGGCGCTGGCCCGGGCCAGTTTCATGAGCAAGGATTACGCGGGGGCGGGGACGCTTTTTGCGCAACTTGAGTCATTGCCAGCCCTGCGCGACCAGGCGCTCCTCATACAGGCGGAATGTTACAAGGAGCTCAACAAACCCGAGGATCAGATCAAGGTTCTGGAAAAATTGATTACGCCGGAGATCAAAACCTCCGGGCAGGGTTCCGGCGCGCTCGCGCTCCTGGAATTGCTCCTGAATAAGAGTCAGCACGACAAGGCGCTCGACCTGGTCAACAAGCTGAGGGTGCGTGTGGCGCTCGTTGAGAACGTGGTCGCCCTGAACGCGCTGACCGTGAAACTCGCTGACGAGTTGGCGGAATCCAAAGGCTACGCAAAGGCGATTGCAACGTATCGCGGGGTGCTCACCCGTGACCAGGTGATCGCATTCCAAGTGGCGCGGATTGCCGCCATGGATAAACGGATGCAAGCCAACCTTGAGCGCGCCCGGGGCGATGCAAACGCTTACATGACGGCGACTGGATCAAACCGCGCGATTGAGGCGCAGCAGGGGGACGCGAAGAAACTGCTCGCGGAATTTGAGAAGCTGCCGGACTTCGGCCCTGCAATTCTTTTCCGGGCTGCAAAGGTTTGGTATGAGTGGGAGAAGAAATGGGAGGCGATCGTGGCCTTCGACCGTCTGCTTATCGAGTATCCGGAAGCAAAGGAATGCGAGCCGGCGCTCTACTCCTCACTGATCTGCTACGCAGACCTCAATCGCATCCAGAGCACAATGAAGCTCTGTGACATTTATTTGGCGAAGTTCCCGATGGGTCCCAATGCCTCCACCGTCGGCTATCTCAAGGGCGCCTCTGCATTGCAAAACAACGATCCCAAGGCGGCCGTCTCATTTTTCGGCACAATGCTTGAGAAACAGCCGGACAGCGAGTTCCGCGAACAAATGCG
>JAYUPM010000374.1:0-3295 GCA_043760145.1 Spartobacteria bacterium | reverse complement strand
TTCCGGGCTTGGTGCTTCTTTTTCAGCGAAAGCCGATCATTGCGGCTCCCCAAGGCTTCCGCGGGAATGCCGGAGGGACGGTGGGGCTCTCGGCACAAGGTGCGCAAATCTATGGCCTGCTCGCGATTGCGGTCTCGTTGCTAATAGTGTGGTTCTACTTTCGTCTTCGCGCGCAGATTCGCCGCGACGAGAACGCTGGTATCCGTCACGGATAGACGCAGATAAAGAACCCGGACCGAAAAAGTCTGGTTCGGCTCTCTCCCCATCCGCGATAATCTGAAATCTGTGGTTAAAAAGTTCTCCTCTGTGGGATGACTGTGTTTCACTCTCCCGCGCGCATGGCCTCCCCTACCCCTTCCAAGGTTCTCTCCAGGAACCCCCAGAACCAGAACTCTCCCAATCTTGATGGTTACCTGCGGGATCGCTCCAAAATGGTGGATGCGGCGCTGGACCGATTTCTGCCCAAGGCAACCACCAAGCCCGCAACGATCCATCGCGCGATGCGATACAGCCTTTTTGCCGGGGGGAAACGACTCCGGCCGATCCTGGCCCTGGCTGCCGCGGAAGCGTGTGGCGGCCAGCTTGAAGATGCGCTTCCAGCCGCCTGCGCAGTAGAATGCATCCACACTTACTCGCTGGTCCACGACGATTTGCCGTGCATGGATGACGATGATCTGCGCCGGGGTCGCCCGACCAGTCATAAGGTTTTTGGCGAAGGAATTGCCGTTCTCGCAGGCGATGCGTTGCTCACAATCGCTTTTGAAATTCTCGCATCCGGCAAACCGACACCGCGCCACAACACCGCATCGGCAATTCGCGAGTTGGCCAGTGCGGCGGGCAGCCGCTGGCTCATTGCCGGACAGGTGCGGGATTTGGAAGGGGAAGGGAAAAAGACGAGCCGCGAGGAGCTCAAGTTCATTCACCGGGCAAAAACTGCGGCGCTCCTGACCGCATCGATCCGGCTCGGGGCAATGAGCGCCAATGCCAGCCCGGCCCGGCTCCAGCATTTAAGCGAGTTCGGGCAGGCGCTCGGCCTCGCATTTCAGGTCATCGACGACATCCTGGATGTGACCCAGACCACGGAGAAGCTCGGCAAAACTGCGGGCAAAGATGTGCAGGCGACCAAGGCGACGTATCCGGCAATCTTCGGTCTTGAACAATCGCGACGCGAAGCGCACCGATTGACAGCGGCAGCGATGAAAGCATTGGCGTCGTTTGGATCCCGCGGGCTGGCGCTGCGCCAAATTGCGCATTATCTTCTGGAACGCGAGTATTGATCCGGATTGGTTGAGTGCTTTTATAATGCCAGACGCCGTTCATGCTCCCACTTTGCGCCGCGCTATTTCCAGCTAACTAACAACAACATGTCCGAACCCAGTGTCGCCGTTATTGGCGCTTCCATTGACCGCTCTTCCATTGGCAGGAAATGGATCGTCGCTCTCACTGGCTTGGTCCTGATCGGATACGTCATCGGGCACATGCTCGGCAACCTCCAGATTTTTGCGGGCCCGGAGAAGATCAACGCTTACGCGGCATTCCTTCACAGCATCCCCGGGCCGCTTTGGGCGGTGCGGATATTTCTGATTGGGGCGTTCGTCCTCCACATTGTGACGACGATCAAACTGGCGATTGAAAACCGGCAGGCGAAAGCCCGGAAGAACGTTTGCAAAGCGAGCACATCGGCAAGGCCAGCCAAACGCACGATGGTGCTCAGCGGCCTGGTTGTCCTGGCGTTCGTGGCATTCCACATCGCGCATTTCACGGCCCGGATCACCGACTCGCGTTTTCATAATCTCCCCCGGGGCGAGAACGATGTGCATTCCATGGTGATCATGGGATTCGATCAACATCCCATCGTCGCCGGATTTTATATCGTCGCGATTTTTTTGCTCTGCATGCACTTGAGCCACGGATTCCAGAGCCTTGCCCAGACCTTGGGAATCACCACCCCACACTTGCGCCTGCCAATCGTTTATGGAGGCCAGGCCCTCTCATGGCTTATCTTCGCGGGATACGTCTCCATCCCAATCGCCATCTTTTTTAACGTCCTCCATCTCGTTCCCAAATGAGCGCACTCGATTCCAAAATCCCGGATGGTCCCCTCGAAAAAAAGTGGGAGAAATATAAGTTCGAGTCGAAGCTGATCAACCCCGCCAACAAACGCAAATACGAGATCATCATCGTCGGCTCCGGTCTCGCTGGCGCCGCCGCCGCCGCCACCCTCGGGGAACTCGGCCTCCGAGTAAAATGCTTCTGTTACCAGGATTCGCCCCGGCGCGCCCACTCGATTGCGGCCCAGGGCGGAATCAACGCCGCCAAGAATTATCAGAACGACGGGGACTCCGTGTTCCGACTATTTTACGACACGATCAAGGGGGGCGATTTCCGGGCCCGGGAGGCGAATGTGCATCGGTTGGCGGAGGTGAGCCTGAACATCATTGATCAATGCGTGGCGCAAGGCGTTCCGTTTGCGCGCGAATACAGCGGTCTCCTTGCCAACCGCTCATTCGGCGGGGCACAAGTTTCGCGGACTTTTTATGCGCGGGGACAAACGGGGCAGCAATTGCTTTTAGGCGCGTATTCGTCGCTCAACAAACAGATCGCCGAAGGGAACGTGCAAATGTTTCCCAGGACCGAGATGCTCGACCTGGTGCTCGTCGATGGCCACGCCAAAGGAATCGTTGTGCGCGACATGGTCACCGGCGCGATCAACTCCCACGCTGCGGATTGCGTGATCCTCGCAACAGGCGGATACGGCAACGTCTTTTATCTCTCCACCAACGCCAAGGGTTGCAATGTCACAGCCACTTACCGGGCTTACAAAAAAGGGGCTTACTTTGCAAACCCCTGTTACACGCAAATCCATCCGACATGCATCCCGGTCACCGGTGATTATCAATCGAAACTGACTTTGATGAGCGAATCGCTCCGGAACGATGGCCGGGTCTGGGCTCCGATCAAGAAAGGTGAAAAACGTCCGCCGCAGGAGATCCCTGAAGAGGAGCGCGACTATTATCTTGAACGGAAGTATCCGAGTTACGGAAACCTTGCGCCGCGCGACATTTCATCGCGGGCCGCCAAGCAGGTTTGCGATGAAGGCCGCGGAGTTGGCGAGACGGGCCTCGGAGTTTACCTTGATTTCGCCGACGCCATCCAGCGCCTTGGCGAGAAAGAGGTCCGGGAACGTTACGGCAACTTGTTCGAGATGTATGAGCAGATCACCGGCGAGAATGCTTACAAGACTCCGATGCGGATCTTCCCTGCGGTCCATTACACGATGGGTGGGTTGTGGGTG
>JAYUPM010000373.1:0-3297 GCA_043760145.1 Spartobacteria bacterium | reverse complement strand
AAAAGAGGGCGACCTGGAACCAATCGAGTCCGAATTTCCAGATGTAAAGGGGGACAGCGGTGAGGGAGAGAACGAGGGTGCCGATGAGGAAACTGCTGGTGATCCAGTTAACTTTTTCGAAAGGGATGCGTCGGAACATAGGGTGGGAGTGCGTCAGGGAAGGGTGGAAGCCGGGACGAAAAAGGCGCAGACATATAAACGTGGAGGCGAGTTGATGCAAACGGAAATGTCACCACGGACGCCACAAATTTACGATTCCTTGGCCCACGGAAGACGGAATTGGCCCACGGAATACACTGAATACACGGAAAATACTTTGGCCAATCCCGGCTGCTCGGTTTCTGTGTGATTCCGTGTGTTCCGTGGGCCGCTGTTCGTTTCTGTGTTCCGCGGGCAAAACAACCGTCTTCTTCGTGCAAGTTTTCCTTCCGATTAAATCCGTGGTTCCCTAGGTTCCGCGCATGTCATTTAAGGATTTCGGCCTTGTTGAGGCCGTCGAGCGCGGAGTTGAGTCGATGGGTTACGTCGATCCAACTCCCATTCAACTACGGGCCATTCCAATTATTCTTGCTGGGAAAGATCTCATGGGCAGCGCCCAGACCGGGACCGGCAAAACCGCCGCCTTCGCCTTGCCCATCCTCACGATGCTCAAAGAGCACGGCGCCTGTCGCTGCCTGATCCTGGAGCCGACTCGCGAATTGGCGGCCCAGGTGGAGACGGCATTTCGCGATTACGCCCGGTATATGAATATCGAGGTCGCCTTGATCCAGGGCGGGGTCGCGTTTGGCAAACAGCGGGAGGATCTCAAGACGGCCGACATCATTGTGGCGACCCCGGGCCGACTCATCGATCTCATGGAACAAGGCGATGTTTCTCTCAAGGGGATTCAATATCTGGTCCTCGATGAGGTCGATCGGATGCTCGACATGGGCTTCCTGCCGCAGGTCCGGCGGATCGTTGATAAATGCCCGAAGTCGCGGCAAACCATGTTTTTCTCGGCAACGCTCCCGCCGGAGATCACAACGATGACCCAGTGGGTGCTTAATAATCCGGAAAAGATCGAGATTGGGATGGCGCGGATGCCGGCGGAGACTGTCACGCATGCGCTTTACCCGGTGGCAAAGGATCAGAAATTCGATCTGCTCATTGCGTTGCTGGAGCGGACAAATTTTGAGAGCTGCATTATTTTCACGAGCACCAAGATATTCGCCGATAAGATCGCGCACCGTCTCAAGGACCTGAATCACGCGGTGGTGGCGATTCATTCCAACCGGACCCAGCGGGAGCGGGTGGAGGCATTGGAAGGATTCAAGTCGGGTAAATATGAAGTGCTCGTGGCGACCGACATCGCGGCGCGCGGCCTCGATATTGCCGGGGTAAGTCACGTCATCAATTACGATGTGCCCGGGCATCCGGAGGATTACGTCCATAGGATCGGGCGCACTGGGCGGGCCCAGAATATCGGCGACGCATTCACTCTTTTCACCGCGGAGGAAATGGATGCGATTCGGTCGATTGAACGATTCATTGGGGCGAGCATCCCGCGCTTGAAATTGGAGAATTTCGCATACACTTACACCGCCGTTTTCAACGAGCAAAGCCTGGCTCCCGGCGGCGCAGGAAAAGGGGTGCGCACGTTGCGGGGGTATTCCTTCGGCGCCAAACGCAGACGGTAAGCTTTCCAGCGCATGAACATTCGCGAAGACTACTGCGAGTGCTCGCCGACGAGTTGGTGCCCGATTGAGTCCCGGGCGAACAAACCATCCATGCAAGCGTTTCAATTTGGGCAATGATACCCGGCAGAAAGCCGCCATCCGATCCATCGAATGAAACGTGACGCGCTTGCCCACCAAATCGAAGGGCGAATCTACTTTTGCGCGGGCTGCGGGTTATATTGGACGCCGATCTGGCAGAGATGTATGGCGTTCCTACAAAGTCGCTGAATCTCGCCGTGAAGCGTAATCGGGAGCGATTTCCCGATGACTTCATGTTCCAGCTCACGGTTGAGGAAACGGATGCGTTGAGGTTTCAAATTGAAACCTCAAAACCAGCTCGTGGTGGCAGGCGCTACCTTCCTTACGCCTTCACCGAGCAGGGCGTCGCCATGCTCTCCAGCGTGCTGCGCAGCACGCGCGCCGTGCAGGTGAACATCGCCATCATGCGCGCTTTTGTTCGCCTGCGCGAGTTGCTCCTCTCCAACTCTGACCTAGCCCAGAAGCTCGCGAGTCTCGAAAGCAAAAACGACGCGCAGTTCAAGGTCGTTTTCGACGCCATCCGCCAGCTTATGGCGCCACCGCCGGAAAAGCCAAAACGGCAGATTGGTTTTCATCCGCGCGATGAACCCGAGCAAAAATATCTGTGACCTTCACCTAAAGCAATGGAAAGATAAACCAGCGATTAAAGTCTCAGACACCATGTGGCATCTTGGAGACACGACTATTGTGCCACCCACGGGGCGCGAATACCAAGGAGATGGGGCGCCCCCGCCCCAAGTCTCTCTTTTATATTTGACGGGGCGGGGGCGCCCCATCTCCTTGGGAAAACCCGGCGGGACCCGGGTGAATGCTGCTCGGTAAATGCGTAGGACCGAGCGCCGTGTCCGCTTCTTGAAATCGCAATTTGCGATGTCAAAGCTTCGATGGGCACCGATCATACGTGGGACTCAGTTAAGTATCGTGCGGGATGAGGGTGCCGGTTGGTTTAAAAACCGTTCCGCGATAAACAAACCGTGCCCGCTAATTAGCGCAACCCATCCTCCGACAGGTTGTGGTGTGCGTGCAGTCCTCCGCCGCTTTCGGAAGGGATTTCTGGCGGTCTCAAAAACGCTCGCGATACTCAAACTGCCCAATAAAGCAGCATTCGTCGTTGGATGCCCAGAGGCCGGCAGAGTTCGCGCAGCGCAGCCATGCGGCCGCCTCCACTACGCTCCGGCAGGCGGCAAACTAAAACAGAACGTGGCACCCTTGCCCGGCACCCCTTCGGCCTTCATCACGCCGCCATGCCGTTGCACGATGCGGAAAACGGTCGCCAGACCGATCCCGGTTCCCTGAAACTCCTCTTGCCGATGGAGTCGATGGAAAGGCTGAAACAACTTGCCCGCATACGCCATGTCGAAGCCCGCGCCATTATCGGCCACGCAAAAGAAGTGATTCTCGGGTTCGGCATAGACGTGAATCGAGGGTTGTGGCGTGCGCAGCGTGTATTTCCAGGCATTGTCGAGCAAGTTGCGCAGCACCGTGTCGATCATGCGCGCATCGCCGCGGGCAGTCATGCCTGATTCTATTTCGCAGGCGATTT
>JAYUPM010000372.1:0-3311 GCA_043760145.1 Spartobacteria bacterium | reverse complement strand
CACCGAAAAGATCCTGTTCATCTGCGGCGGCGCATTCGTTGGCCTCGATAAGATGATCCAAAAACGGATGGGCAAAAAGGTGCTCGGGTTCGGTGTTACTGGCCAAACAACGGCGGACCTTGCGGAAATCCCAGCCAGCGAAGCGATTCGGTTTACTGAGCCCGAAGATTTGTTGAGCTTCGGAATGATCCCCGAGTTTGTCGGCCGTCTCCCAGTTGTGACGGCGCTCGATCAGTTGTCCGAGGATGAGTTGGTTATGATTCTGACCGACACCAAGAACGCGATGGTCAAGCAGTTCACCAAGCTCTTCTCACTTGAAGGGGTCGGCCTCAACGTGACCAAGGATGGGTTGCGGGCGCTCGCCTCCCAGGCAGCCAGCAAAGGAACCGGCGCCCGGGCCCTGCGTTCAATGCTTGAGCGGATCATGCTCGATCTCATGTATGAAATCCCGAGCCGGGATGACGTCGCCGATGTGACGATCAATCGCGCCGTGGTGGAAGGCAAACGCCAGCCCATCATCCGCCGCAAACAGGATAAGCAGGACAAGGACGCGGCCTAAGAGAATTATGAATTATGAAGGATGAATTATGAAACGGACGGCCCTTTCATAATTCATAATTCATCCTTCATAATTGTCTTCCCCGTGCTACCTTTCGCGCCATGAAGAAGCGCGTTTTTCACTCGGCATGTGCTCTCCTGGTCGTCTTTAACGTCCTGATCGGTCTCCACGTTTATCGTGCCCTTGCCGTCGGCGATGAAAAGCCCGATGCCGGTTACACAAGTATGGCAGTGTTTGCGCGGGCCATGCAGCTCATCCGCCAGGATTATGTGGATGAGAAAAAAGCGGGCTACGATCAGCTCACACACGCCGCCCTTCGAGGGATGCTATCCAGCCTGGACCCGCATTCCCAATTCATGGAGCCCACCGATTTCAAGGGGATGCAGGACGATACCAACAGCCGCTTCGGGGGGCTCGGCCTTCATGTGAACATCCGCGAGGGAACCCTTGGCGTCGTTGCTCCAATGGAAGGGACGCCGGCTTTTAAAGCGGGCCTGCTTCCCGGCGACCAGATCCTGAAGATCGATGGCAAATCGACCGAGAAGATGGATCTCAATGACGCCATTAATTTGATGCGCGGCCAGGTCGGGCAAAAAATCACTCTCACGGTCCTTCGTCCCAGCACTCGCGAAATGAAGGATTATCCGCTGACCCGCGAGAATATCGTGGTCGCCAGTGTCAAGGATGCGCGGATCCTCAAGCCGGAACTGGGCGGCGATTACAAACTCGGATACGTGAGGATCACCCAATTCAATTTCCCAACGGCCGACGAATTTAGCGCCCGTCTTGATGAGCTCGAAAAGCAAGGGATGGAGGCGTTGATCCTTGATCTGCGCCATAATCCCGGCGGGTTGCTAGACTCCGCCGTGAGAGTCGCAGGCCAATTTCTTCCTCCAAGAACATTGGTGGCTTCAACGGAAGGACGGGTTCCCTCGCAGAGCAAAACCTATCTCACGCCAGCCATGACAAAGCAGCGCCCGAAATATCCGCTGGCGATTTTAATCAACGGCGGGAGTGCGAGTGGCTCCGAGATCGTGGCGGGCGCTTTGAAGGATCTCAACCGGGCGATTCTTGTCGGTGAAACCACTTTCGGGAAAGGGTCGGTCCAGAGCGTAATCGAACTCCAGGACGGCTCCGCGCTTCGTCTGACCACCGCCAAATATTACACCCCAAGCAAACAGGTGATTCATGAAAAAGGCGTTGAGCCCAATATCCGCGCATCGCTGACCGCCGAACAGGATCGTTTGCTTCTGGTCCAGCGCCGGGAAGAAACGGCTTCCGAAGGGGACAAGAAAGAACTGGCACAGTTTCGCGACGTGCAATTGGAGCGGGCGGTCGATGCGCTTAAAGGCGTGATGATCTACGCGGAGCGGACCGGCGGGACTAAGAAAGCGTCGGCCAATTGAACAGTCCATTACGCGGCCGACACAGTTCATGAGCGGCGGATCCATCCTAGCCATCGAGACTTCGTGCGACGAGACGGCGGTCGCCATCCTGAAAGGGACCCGTCTCATCGCGAGCGAGGTCGCGTCGCAAATCTCCATTCACCAGGCGTTTGGGGGCGTCGTGCCCGAAGTGGCATCGCGCAATCATCTCCGCATGATACAGCCAGTGATCCTTCAAACACTCGCCCAGGCGCAATGTCAGATCGCTGGGATGGACGCTTTTGCCGCCACCTCCGGTCCCGGTCTCGCCACCTCACTGATGATCGGCGCCTCCGTTGCCAAGGGATTGGCAGTGGCAATGAATAAACCGTTCCTCGCAATCAATCATCTCGAAGGCCATCTGCTCTCGCCCTTCTTCGGACTCGCGGATGGCGTCCGTCCAGCCATGGCCCTGATCGTCAGTGGAGGACACACGCTCCTGGTCGATCTGGATGGGTTTGGCGAATATCGCGTCATCGGCCAAACCCGTGACGATGCGGCAGGCGAAGCTTTTGACAAAGTCGGGAAGCTACTCGGACTCCCGTATCCCGGCGGTCCGAATGTGAACCGGCTCGCTTCAAGTGGGGATCCAGCCCGGCTCGATTTTCCACGGAGCATGCTCGACTCGGGCGATTTCAATTTCAGCTTTAGCGGCCTGAAGACTTCAGTTCGCTACCTATTGCCGAAGCTGGGTGAGATCCCGATTGCCGATGTCTGCGCCTCATTCCAGGAAGCGGTTGTGGAGATCCTTGTTACAAAAACGATCCGGGCGGCGATTGCCCATAATCGAAAGACCATCGCGGTCAGTGGCGGAGTCAGTTGCAATACCCGGCTCCGGGAACTGCTTCAGAGCCGGGCAGACGCCCATGGCATGGAGTTGTTACTGGCCCAGCCCGCGATCTGCACCGACAACGCCGCCATGATCGGGTTTGTCGCCTCGCTGATGCATGCGGCGGGCGGGCGCTCGCAGTTGACCGCCGATATCGATCCGAACTGGAAGTTAACGCAGAGGAATGGACCCGGAAGTTAACGCAGAGACGCAGAGGCGCAGAGGCGCAGAGGCGCAGAGGGGGAAGGGGGCCGAGTAAGCGAGTGACCAGTGACTCAGTGTCTTCCGTGGGCCATCCCTGACCTCCACAGTCAACTCTCCCCGCAGTTCCGGAATTTTTAACCGCAGATACGGATGGGGAGAGAACCTGACTGGCGGAGCAATCAAGAACGAGAACGATTACAGGAGAAGGCGGCTTTACGGAATCCGTTAACTCCCATTGATTGCGCGCGCTTATGCCGAAATTCATGAGAGCCGGGCGCGCCAGACTCAAAACAAC
>JAYUPM010000371.1:0-8584 GCA_043760145.1 Spartobacteria bacterium | reverse complement strand
CCTCACGGCTGGAGTAACCCGGGTCGGCAATGTGCTGACCTTCGACTCGGCGTTCCTCGGCACCCTGGCGTTCACGATGACGGCCACCGATGATAGCGCGCTGGATAACAACGAAACCATCATCGGCACACTCAGCGCGGCCACCATTACGAACGGCACCGCATCAATCACCACGCCAGCGGCCACCACCACGATCACTGACACGGATTTCGTTGACCTACTCACGATCAAAACATTGCAAAGTGGAGATGCGACGCCCAACGAAGGCGACAGCGTCACGTTCCGGATCACGGTCACAAACAACGGCACAGCCCCGGCCACTGGCGTTGAGCTAATGGAATTTCTGCCTGTTGGACTCACGCTGACCGGCAATTCCCCAGCGGCGGGCACAAGCTACAACCCGGGGACCGAGCTCTGGACGATTGGATCACTCGGCATCGGAGCAAGCGTGGTGCTGGATCTTATCGCGACTGTCGATGCCGGCCAGGGCGGTAATACCATCCAAAACATCATCAGCGCCGCTATCGGCGACCAACCGGATTCGATTCCCACAGGCGATGACTTGGAAGAAACCATTGTGGTGAATCAACTGGGCGCCATCAGCGGAACGGTCAGCGCCGATACGAATAACGATAATAGCGGCGACCTCAACTTGCCGGGTGTGAACGTCCAACTTTTCGCCGATGCCAATAATGATGGAACCCCGGACGGTCCGGCCCTGGCATCGGCAGTAACTGATTTTGGGGGAAGCTTTACATTTACCGGCCTGATTGCGGGCACTTACCTGGTTCAGGAAACCAATTTGAGTGGATATCTCGACGTGAGCGACACGGACGGTGGGGCGAACACGCTAAACCTGGTGGCGCTCACAGTAAGCCCTGGAATGACGACAACGGCGGGGTTCGTCGATGAAGAATCCGGATCAGTAACAGGCAAAGTTTATCGCGATCTTAATGCCAATACCACCGCGCAGGCAGCTGAACCGGGCATTGGCGGGGTCACGCTGACCTTGAGGGATAACCTTAATGCACCGGTGGCGACGACGACAACGGCCCCCGACGGCAGTTATACATTCTCCAATATTGCCCCGGGCGCTTACACGGTAGACGAGACCCAACCCAACGGCTACGGCAGTAGCACCCCAAATTCTGTCTCCGTGAATGTTTCCGCTGGCGGCATCCTGTCGGGCGTCAACTTTGGGGAGACCACGGGCGCCCTCAGCGGTTCGGTTTACGTGGATAGGAACAATAATGGCAGTCGTGACGTCAGTGAACCCGGCATTGCGGGGGCCACGGTTACACTCAGTGGAACCGATGCGAATAGTGCTGCTGTGTTCCTGACAGCGCTGACCAATCCCAGCGGCGACTACAGCTTTACCGACCTGCTCTCTGGCACCTACCAACTGAGCGAAACTCAACCCCTTGGATTCACCGACGGCAAAGACGCCGTGGGCACCTCAGGCGGGACAGCGGGCAATGATTCCTTCACTGCGATCGCCCTTTCGCCGGCCGCAACAGGTTCGGGTTACCTCTTTGGCGAACGCGGCACAACCGATCTTTCAATCGTAAAAACCGACAACATTACATCGGTGCGTGAAGGCCAATTGATTACCTACACATTGACGGTGAAAAACTCCGGAATCCAGGATGCGGACAAAGTGATCGTCACCGACGAGTTGCCGATGGAACTCGAATTTGTCTCCGCAAATCGCGGGGGTGTATTTGATCCGGTTACTGGCACTATCCTCTGGAATCTCGGCGCAGTGAGCGGCTCTAATGCGGAGATCATCACACTCACGGTGCAAGCGCGGGTAAAAATCGTGTTACCGGAAAATGTCAAGACGATCACCAACGTCGCCCGAGTGATCAACGCGGGCCTGCCGGATGCCAATCCAGACAACGACAGCAGTAGCGATACTGACAAGGTTACCCGGGACACGCCGACGGTTGTGCCGCCGCTCGCATACGATGCCTTCGTTAATTATCTCTCCAAGGACAACCGCATGGAGAAAGGGATCCCATACCTGATCAGCTCCCCGGAACGCGAAGTCGAACCGATACTGACCATGATGCCGATCTATAGCGGCATCGCCGAGCCTGGAACGACCATTGTTTTGGAAATCTATAACGACCGGGGCGTGGTGATTGGCACTCAAACCGTCGTCGCCGATGCCGGCGGCAACTGGTTGGCCACCTTCCCGAGCACCATTGTTAAGGATAATCCGCACGAGTTGCGCATGTCGCAAACCCGGGCGACTTACAACACCGACACCGATTCGGGCTTCAACTTCCGGACTTACTTCGCCCCGTCGATCCAGTCCGGAATGTTCGCCCGGGAAACGCTCTCTGTGGATTCTGTGTTCAGCAAACGGAGCAGCCAGGCCGTTCTTGATCTGTATGAAAGTGACACCACTCTCGTCTCCATTTCCGACTGGCGCGGTCTCGGCTACGAATATTACTGTTCTTCCGCTCTCCCTTCAGGACGCTAATCCCAGCTCCACCGCATTTCTCACCGCTTGCTTAATGAAATATTTACCATCCCCTCCCTGCATCCTGCTTCTTGCCCTCGTCTTATTGCCAATCATGAGTTCCCTCGGTCAGGAAGATCGCCGGCAGGTGCTTTTCAAAGAGAATATCACCACACAAAAAAACGCCGAGGCCGACCAGATCGTAAACGAGATCTATCATCGGTTTGAGGCGGAAGCCGCCGCTTTAAGCGACAAGGAAATCGCAAGCACTCGTAAAGTTCCACCGATACCTTCCAGCGCCAACCGCTGGTGGGCCAAGGGGGTTGAGTCTCCGCTGCGCTCCAACGAACAGCAGCTTCGGGAAACCCAGGAAAGCCTTTACCGCCGGGCGCTGCGCAGTTCCTCGCAGATTAAAGTTTTTGCCGATTTACCGTTGATCCGTGAAACGGGAATCCAAGAAGCACGCGGAAATTTTGACACCAATATTTTTTCCCAAACCATGTGGCGCGACGACGACAAACCCGTTGGCAGCAGCTTGCAGACCGGGGGTCCGACCCGCTTCCGCGAAGACGCCGTGGAGTTTGAAGCCGGTGTGAAGAAGAAATTCATTACCGGGGCAGAGATCACCCTTTCGCAAGGTCTCTCGACGATGGAAAACAATTCGGTGTTCTTCACTCCGAACGAACAGGGCACGAGCGAACTGGCACTGACGATCGTCCAACCCCTGCTTCGGGGGGCTGGGGTCACCTATAATCGCAGCATCATCGAGATTGCCCGCATGGACACGAAGATGGCCTTAAGTGAATTCATGCGTCAAACTGAGGCCCACCTCCTGGAAATCAGCCGCAGCTATTGGGGCCTTTATTTAGCCCGGGCGCTCTACCTGGAGAAACTGCGCCTGGTTCAGGAAACCGATGGCACGGTCCGTGAAATCGAAGCCCGCAAGGAGCTTGATACAGTGCCGAGCCAGTTGTTGCGGGCCCGTGCCGCTTACACGATTCGCAATGCCGACACGATCCGTTCGGAAATGGCCGTGCGAAACGCCGAGGCCAGGATCAAGGCTCTGGTCAATTCACCCGAGTTCCTGACTGGTTCAAACCTCGAATTTATACCGGCTGATGTCCCGATTCTTAGCGCCCCTGCCCCACACCCCCGGCAGGTGGCGCTGACCGCTCTTAAGAATCGCCCCGAAATCAACCAGGCCATGGAACAACTGCGTTCCGCCATCATCCGCAAAAACATGCAGCGCAATGAATTGCTGCCCGAACTCAACCTGGTCCTCAGCGGCTCTACCAGTGGCTTGGAATCCGGCGGGCGGGCTGACGCGGCGCTCGGCAGTCAGTTTGACACCGGCTCACCCAGCTTCGGCGTGGGGATCATCCTCAGCTTTCCATTGGAAAACAATTTTGCGCGCTCCCGTTATACGCGCCGCCAGATAGAAGTGCGCCAGCAATTGGAGCAGATCAATACGACCATCGAGACCATCCTTCTGGAATCCAAAGTGACCTTGCGCGAGTTAGTTACCGCCCAGCGCGATCTCTGTGCCAAGCACGCCGCCGTCCAAGCCGCCGGGGCGCACCTGAACAATCTATTCGAACGCAAAGGACTCGAGACCGGTCTTGGACAGAATGCGCCGGCCGATGGCGCCGCTGGCAATACCGCCCCCTCAGCCTCCAGCGCAGCCGATTATCTTGACCGCCTGCTCGACTCCCAGGACCGCCATAGCATCGCTCGCGAAGATTTCCTACGCAGCCTGATCGTCTACAATGTCGCCTTTACGAATCACGAGCGCGCTCAGGGAACGCTTCTGCGGGCCGAAGACATTTCGATTCGGCGCGAGCAAGATCCCAAGAACCCCAAGCTCCCGATCTTGATCCTTGAGAAGGGACGGGCTGTGAACACAAGCAAAGTAATCTTCAAGGAAGGGACCGTGAACACCAGCAAAGCAGCCTTCCGTCCGTAGGAGTCTGCCCTAAGGAGTCTGCGGTCGGGGGGGCAGAGATTTGTAAAATCCGCTTCATCATTCATCCTTCCTCCTTCATCATCGATTGATGTCCGCAATTCGTATTGAAAGCGATTCGATGGGAGCGATGGAGGTTCCCCTCGACGCTCTCTATGGGGCTTCCACACAGCGCGCGCTTCTTAATTTCCCAATCAGCGGGATCCGCTTTAGCCGCGAATTCATCCGGGCCCTTGGCCTGATTAAATCGGCGGCAGCATCGGCAAACCTGCATCGGGGCCAGCTCGATGCGGATCGGGCCGCGCTAATCATCAAGGCCGCCCAGGAGGTCATTGAGGGGAGACTGGACGCGCATTTCCCACTCGATATTTACCAGACCGGTTCCGGGACCTCGACGAACATGAACGTCGACGAGGTCATCGCCAATCGTTGTTCAGAACTGGCCGGCCAACCCATTGGTTCCAGAAACCCGGTTCATCCCAATGACCATGTCAATATGGGCCAGTCCAGCAATGACGTGATCCCGAGCGCGATCCATCTAGCCGTCGGCGAACGCATACAGAGCTTGCTTATGCCGGCGCTTGATCAACTCCGGGTCGCCCTGGAATCCAAGGCCCACGAGTTTTGGGACGTGATCAAGATCGGGCGCACCCATCTCATGGATGCAACTCCGGTTCGTTTGGGCCAGGAGTTTGGCGGGTTCGCGAGACAGATGGAGTTGGGGGGACAACGCGCCGAGAAAGCCCTGGCGGCAATCACGGAACTGCCATTGGGCGGCACCGCCGTCGGGACAGGGATTAACTGTCATCCCGAGTTCGCTGGATTGGTTGTGCGGCAATTGGAAACGGAGACCGGAATCAAATGGCGGGAAGCTGCCAATCACTTTGAAGCACAATCAGCCAAGGATGGGTTGGTTGAGTGCAGTGGACAGATAAAGACCATTGCTGTCTCCCTATTCAAGATTGCCAATGACATCCGATGGCTCGGAAGTGGCCCCAGATGCGGGATCGGCGAGATTTCACTCCCGGAAACACAACCCGGAAGCTCCATTATGCCGGGCAAGGTCAACCCGGTCCTGTGCGAAAGCGTGATGCAAGTCTGCGCCCGGGTGATCGGCAATGACGCAACGGTCACATGGGCCGGGGCCCAGGGTAATTTCGAGCTCAATGTGATGATGCCCGTGCTTGGGCATTCACTCCTTGAATCACTCGGGTTGCTCGGCAATGTAATGAACCTTTTGCGCGAGAAATGCGTGGCTGGCATCCATGCAAATGCCCAACGCTGTGAGGAACTCGTGGAATCGAGCATGGCCATGGTGACCAGCCTTGTCCCATTGATCGGCTATGATCGCGCCGCGGAGATCGCGAAGGAAAGCGCCCGCACCGGGAAGACCGTGCGAGTCATCTGCCAGGAATGGAAAGTCCTCCCGGAGGAGGAACTGTCGCGGGCCCTCGACGCTCGGGCGATGACCGGGCCGGAGTAAGCCTTCTTATGGGTCATATAGGTCGTATAAGACCTATTTGCTTATTCGGTTGGCGGCGGCCGGACCACCGCGATAACGCTTGACTGTTGCGCAAAGTATTTCCGGGCAACTGCCTGGACCTCTTCCAACGTCACAGCTTCGACGTCCTTGCGCATTTGGCGATAGTGATCGAAGCCAAGCCCGTAGAGCTCATCGAGGGCCGTGGTGTAAGCAAAAGTGTCGTTGCTCTGGTTTTGGATATCCTGCTGGCCAAGAAGCTTTTCCTTGGCCCGCGTCAACTCCTCGGCACTCAACCCGTGCGCGGCCAACTGGGCTATCTCATCGAGCAACTCCGCCTTGACCGCGGTGAGTTTCATCGGATCGGTGCCGAGATAGAAAACAAAGGGGCCACGCGCCAAACCCGCGGCATGACTGCTGCCGACAAAGTAAGCCAGGCCGAGTTGTTCGCGGATCCGCACAAAAAACCGGGACCCCAAGTCACTTGATGCCTCGTCGATAAGTTCCAGGGCAACTCGATCCGGGCTGTAAATATCCGCTCCTTGAAACCCAACCATCAAGATCGCCTGTGCCTTGTCCTTGAATGCCTCGGCTTCCATCGACTGTGCCAGCACCGCCGGTTGCGGCGGATTCACAAGCGCCGATTCCCCCGATGGAAAAGCAAATGTCCCATCGGCCCGGAGCCCAACCAGTTCCCGCTCCACCAGTGCCTTGACCGCTTGGGCATTTACTTTTCCAAAGACTGAGATCACGCCGTTGCGGCCAACGATGTGGAGATCTCGAAAAGCCACAAGGTCCGCCCGGGAAATGTTTTCGAGTGACTCGGGCGATCCGAGGGCCGGATGCCCATATGGATGCCCGGCCATGAGCCGGGAGCAGAGTAAATTGCGGGCCACCACAGTCATCTCTTCTTCCCCGGCCTTGATGCCGGCAAGTTGCACCTCTTTCTCGCGAAGCATGGCTTTCTCCGGAAGAGTCGCGTGTTGCAACACGTCGCTTAATAGATTCATTCCCAAACAAAGATCGGGCTCCATGACACGGACCGCCACACTGATGCTGTTATTCCCTGCGTCACTTGAAATACTTCCTCCAACCGCTTCAATTTCCTCCGCAATCTGATTCGCGTCCCGCTTCTCCGTCCCTTTCATCAAGACCTTCGAAAGGAGACGGGTAATGCCGTTGTTCTCCGGGGTTTCAGCCAACAACCCCGCCTTGAAACATGCAATGATGGACACCAGCGGCAGCCGGTCATCTTCCCGAACCAGGAGGCGCATACCGTTGGCGAGTTCGAATTTCTGAATCTCACCCGCAACAACACACACAGCCGGTGCTTCCGAGGCATGCGCATAACCCGTTGGGTTGAGGGAACAGAGAGTCAGGTTCTTATCCACAAGGTAAGTCCCCGCCACGCGCTGCACATCCTCGACAGTTACCGATTGGAGTGCTGCAAGGTAATCCCGGGAAAAATCGAGGTTCCCCGTAAGCAACCAACTGGAACCAAGGTCAGAGGCTTTCCCGCGCATGGTCGTGAGCTGATGAAATTGCGAACTCAAGGATAGCTTCTTGGCTTTTTCAAGTTCCGAGGCTTCAACACCGTGAGACCGCAACTCCTCAATCATCCCAAGGAGCTCTCTCTCAACTTCGCTCCGCTTATCCGGGTCAAGCAGGGCGTCCACCCCGAACAATCCGGAATGCGCGAGCGAATAACACCAGGCATCTGCGGAATGAGTTAACCCGAGCTCTTCGCGCATCCGGCGATAGAGGCGGGAACTGCGTCCAGAGCCGAGGATCGTTGCGAGCAGATCCAGCGCGGGAATGTCTGGATGAGTCAATTGCGGCACATGCCAGGCCAGGTGGAGCCGGGTAAGCTCGGTGGCGAACTCGGCATGGTGCTGGCGGCGGCCAAGCTGAGCTGACTCTTCCGGGATGAAGATGGGCGGCAGGGCGCGCCGGGGAGTATTCTCGTAAAGTTTAGCCAACTGCGCGTGGATAACCTCGGCGTCCACATTTCCAGTCACCACAAAGAAAGTGTTATTGGGAACGTATCGTGCCCGGTAGTAGGCCATGACATCGTCCCTGCTCAACCCGTTGAAAATATCAAGGTGTCCGATCACCGGATGCCGGCAGGGATGCTCATGAAAAGCGGCGGCGAACAGATTGATGCCGGCCACCCGATCCGGATCATCCTGGCCCATCGCGAACTCGCGCCGGATCACTTCCTGTTCCTTGATGTATTCCTCCGGTGGAAGGATCGAGTTCTGGACCGCATCGGCCAGGAGTTCGATGGCGGTTGCTGCTCCCTTGGAGGGGATATCCACCCAATAGACAGTCCGATCAAATGACGTGTAGGCATTAAGATATCCGCCCGCATCCTGGATGCACTGGGCGAATGCCCCAAGGGATCGCGTCTCAGTCCCCTTAAAAAGCATATGTTCAAGCATATGTGAGAGGCCCGCCCCAAGATGCCGGTCTTCGTGAATGGAGCCGGTCCGGATCCACGCCTGCACACTGACGACCGGCGCACTCGAATCCTCTTGCACGATGATTTGCAACCCATTGGCCAACGTCCACACGCGCGCGGTGACCGCCGGAATCTGGAGTGACGTCCCCGAAGGATCGCCCGCACTATTTGGATTCAGCATAATAAGTTACAGCGCCACAGGATGCCCAAAAAAAA
>JAYUPM010000370.1:0-3324 GCA_043760145.1 Spartobacteria bacterium | reverse complement strand
GCGGCACCGCCTGACGCGGGTCCGTCCCAACGCGCTGGGTAACCATCCCGATCAAACGCGGATGCCCGTTGGTTCCGGACGCGAACACCGGCCCGCCGCTGTCGCCGGGATAGACATTGGTGTTGATCATAAATCGCTGCGGATCGTTGCCGAGACCGGCCGCATACGAAGCAATCTTGCCTCCGCGCAACACCGGGAATGCTCCGGCGGTTCCCGGATAAATGTCGGGAAAACCAAGGATCGAAATTTCTTCACCGACCCGGGGCCGATCGCCTTTGATGCCGATGCCAGAGCGGTTCAGGAAGGAGGGCAACGCGATTTGCCTGGCCACTTCTGCTGGAATCGTGAGCTCGAAAGCGGCGATATCGTGAGTGGGATGACGCACCATCCGCGAAACGGTGGGCGAATTGGGACTGAATTCAATGATTGCGACCTGCGGCTTGCCATCCTTGCCGGCGAGCCGGATGCCGAGGAAGAGAGGGCCATTGCGGGCACTGCGCAGGACGTGCATTGAGGTCACCACAGTCGGGCTGATTCCGCCCGGGGCCTTGGGATTCTTGCGACCGACCACGAAGCAAGTTGCCATCGTGTCGCGGGTCCCGACGGCGTAAGTGGACCACATCATTTGCTCGGTGGGACTCAGTTTGGCGGTGCGTATGCCGGCTGGACCGTTGGCGCATCCTGCCATCGCCATCACCCCAATAATCCCTGCCAACCGTCTCCACGCGCATTCCATAAGGGATGCTAGAAGAGGTGCCCCGCAACGCAACGCTGAGCCGCGCATCGGGCGGAGGCCGAGGATATGTCTTATAAGTTGAATAGGTCGTATGAATAACAGCGGCTTGCTTTCAAAACGTCTCTGAGAATACTCCCGCTTCTCCTTCTTCGTATGCGTATTGCCCTCCTCTTGACTCTGGCCCTGACTGCGCAACTTTCCGCGGCACCGATTCCCGACGATGCCTACCAGAATGGACTGGTCATTGGGTGCCAGGCTTTCAAGGAATTCAGTGCCTTTGAAGCGATCGCCAAAACAAAGGAATCTGGCGGCAAACCTATCGAGTTCTACCCCGGTCACTGGTGCACCTCAAGCCTTAAGCCGCCCGGGCCAAGTAACCGAGAGGGTTCTCCTCCAAAAACACCTCCCTGATCTGACGCTCAAGCTCATGCGGAAAATCGCGGTATGCGAAGACTTCGCCCTGCCATACCCGCGGGAGCAGATCTGGGATTATTTTTCCAATACTGAGTGGCTCAATCGGGCAATGGGGTTGCCATCGGTCCATTATCATTCGACCAAAACGGATTGCGGCGGATTGGTGGTGCGCGCCGAGTTCCGGATTGCCGGCTGGAAGGTGCGATGGACCGAGCTTCCATTTGAATGGGAGAAACCCCGTTCCAGCATGGTGCGTCGCGAGTTTTCTTCCGGGCCCATCATTGCCTTCGATGGCGGATTTGAACTTTTCGAGGGAGTCACCCCGCAGAGTTGTCAACTGAGGGTGCACTCGCGCTTTGAGGTGCGCAACCGGGTGGGCGAGGCGCTGGTTAAGTTCCTCATTCATCCCGTTGCCCAGAGAAAGATGCGCCGGGCCGTTACCCGTCTCCTTGCCCACCTCCAGACAGTCGATGCAGGGGCATGCCGGATGCCGAACCTCAATAGCTCCGCGATCGATTCCGGGTTGCTTGGGGATGCACTCGCCACCATGCGGGCGGCCGGTTGCGCCGAGTCGCTGTTGATCCGCTTCGGGAAGCTGCTCAATGAGGTGGATGACGTCGAGGCGCTCCGGCTTCGGCCATTTGAAATCGCCAAGCGGTGGCGCGAACCGAAGTGGGACGTGCTCGGGGTATTTCTCCATGCGACCCGGGCCGGGCTTGTGGACCTTAGCTGGGAAGTCATCTGCCCAAGTTGCATGGAGGATTCCGCGCCGAAGTCTTCGCTCTCAGCCATCCATTCCCAGACCCATTGCCCAAACTGCCAGATCGCTTACGACGTCGAGTTTGATCGTTCCGTGGAGCTGAAGTTTTCCCTCAATAAATCGCTGCGCGCAGTTTCCTCTGAGCGCTTTTGTTTGGGCGGGGTAAACTTTCGCCAGGATTGCCTGTGGCAGTTGACAATCGCCCCGTTCGGGTCCCGGGAAATCCAATGGTTTGCCCAGCCCGGACGCTACTTTCTTCGATCCGCCCAACTTAGCGCTGCGGCTCCGTTCAGCGTGGAATCCGGCGATCTGGGAGATAACTCCCCTCAGCTTCTCTTCGCCGCCGATGGGAGCGCCTCCGTTCGCGGCGCCGTGAGCCGACCCGATTCGAAGTGGGTGCTCATCAACGACACCCCGCATCCGGTGACCTGCCGCATCGAGCGCCCTTTGCACGAAGACGAAATCCTGACCGCCGCCGAGGTGACAAACTGGCAGGAGTTCCGGGATTTGTTTGCCCGCGAGATCGTCGCCCCCGATGAACGGCTCTCAGTGGGCTGGCAGATCTTTCTTTTTACCGACCTGCGCGCCTCCACCCAGCTTTATAACGCGATTGGCGATGCGCCCGCGTATGCAAGGGTGCGCGATCATTTTCGCACATTGCGGGCAATCCTGGAGCGGCACCACGGAGCATTGGTAAAGACAATTGGCGATGCAGTGATGGCCGTCTTCACCTCCACATCGGAGGCGCTTGGCGCTGCAATTGAAATGCAGAGGGAGGTGGCGGCGCTGGGACGCCGTGATGTTGCGCATCCGCTACAGCTCAAGGTGGCTATCCACGGCGGCCCGTGCCTTGCAGTCAACGCCAATGGTGTGCTCGATTACTTTGGAAGCACGGTCAATTTCGCGGCCCGGCTCCTGAGCGTGTGCGAAAAGGATGAAGTGGTCATCTCCGACACAATCCACCAGACAACCCAGGCCCGCTCCTTCCTGGCTGCGGAAAAGTTCGAGGCTTCCTCTCTGCTTTGCGAACTGCGGGGGCTCCCCGAAAAACAAACCGTCTGGAAAATTTCCACCACCTGACCCGGGCGAGACAAGGCGAAGGAACGGCAGCCCTTATTGATTCGGTCCAATGAAAGGCTCGTCTCACCTTGTCTATCTGAGCATCCGCGGTTTAAACCGGGGTCTAACGTCGCTTACGGGTCCGCAGATTACTCAGATGTCCGCAGATTACCGCAGATTTACTGACTCCAATGGGTTGCAAAGGTCTGTGCCTTTCATCTGCGACAATCTGTGTAATCGGCGTAATCCGTGGAACGAGTGATAGAGTGCCAGGCTCTTTGTGTGAGATCGTGAGCACCTCGACAAGAAGCACATGTGACCGTCGCTTCAAGGGCATGGGGCGGTGGGGAGGTCG
>JAYUPM010000369.1:0-3324 GCA_043760145.1 Spartobacteria bacterium | reverse complement strand
TGGAGATGGATCCCGATGATGTGACCGTCACCAATGTTGATTCGTCGCCGAAGGCGATTGTTACGCCAGTCACGCTGGTCACGACAGAGGCCGCCGGCCCAAGGCACACCGGCGAATTTAGTGTGAGATTCGATCAATTCCCGGCTGTCGGCCAGGTGATCGTGGTCAATGTGGTCGTTGAGAATGTGGGGGGAAGCGCCACTCCGCTTGAGGGGACCACCGATGTCGCCACCCTTACATTCACGGAGGCCGATGCGACCACGCTCCAAAAGGTGACCTTTACCGCCGCTGACGATTCGGTTCCCGACGGCGACCGGATCTGCAAGGTGAAGCTGACTATTGATCCGGTGTTGACGACGGATCCGCGGTTTCTGGGACTTGATCCGGCGGATGTCACTGTGACCAACCGGGATAATGAACCGAAGCTCGTGATCGCCCCGTTGACTTTAAAAACCACGGAAGCTGCCGGAGCTGCCCCGGCGAAGTTCAGTGTCAAGCTCGATCAACTCCCGACAGCCGATGTGACGATGACAGTCGTGAGCACGGATCTTACCGAGGGGACAGTCGATAAGGCGACCCTGACGTTTACAGCAACCGATGCCACAACCACGCAGTTCGTGACTGTGACAGGTGTGGATGACGCAGCTCCCGATGGGCCAAAGACTTACAACGTTAGGATCAGCACATTGACGAGCACGGATCCCCGTTTCAATGGGGTCGCCGGCGCCAATGTGAGTGTGACCAATCTCGATGACGACTAACACAAAGCGCGGCGATACTCTGTTGGGGAAAGTCTGGCGCAAACTCCGCGGCCCAAAGCCCGAGCCTGCGCCGCGCCTGGTTGCGCCGGGACCGCCTAAAAAACGCGAGGTCCGCGGCTTAACCATCGAACCGTTGGAAGGCCGGATTGCCCCCGCCACGTTCACGGCCAATTCGATTACTTATGTCGATCTCGACGGCGACACGGTTACATTGAAGTTTTCCAAGAAACTCTTTGATATCACTTCGCCAACGCTGACCACAGACCTGGATTCCATCTTCAAGTTTGCCGATGGAGCAGGCAGCAGTGTCCCCTTTGCAAATACCGACTTCAAGCAGTTGCAACTGGTCGATCTGACGGAGGTCCCATTGGTCAACACCGCCAATCCTGCTGACAAGACATCCATGACGCTGACGGTTCTGGCGGCCGCGGTGGGGCCTAGCGATGGCCGGGCAAATGTCGGGGCGATCAAGGCTAACAACCTGGCGCTGGGTATTGTTACGATTGCCGGGGATCTCGGGCAAATTGATTGCGGCCGTTCCAGCAGTGTGACTGGTTTAAAGGCGCTGAATGTCTACTCGCTTGGCGCTGTGTCCGATTCACAAGGCGCGACGCCGACTTACGAAAGCACAATCACAGGGGCGCTTGGTTCACTAAAAATCACCACCGATCTTCATGAGGCTTACCTTCATGTTATAGATGGCGTTTCACTGCCTGTGATTGCGCGCGGAAAGATTGGCTCGATCTTTATTGGTGGCTCCATTGAGGGCCGCCCCGCCGTTGAATCTGCCAGCGACAAGACCGGCCTCATCGATGCCGCCAATAACATCGGGGTCATCAAAATCGGGACACTGGCAACGGACGGTTTGATCGGGGGCGGCGGTCAAAACTCCGGGACCATCATCGCGGGCGGTAATATTGCCAAGGTAACAGTCAGTGGCGTGCTCCAGGGGAGTGCTGGTGTTACCAGCGGCAGCATTATTAGCAACGGTAACATCGGCCCTATCAAGGTGGGGACTGCCGTAAGTGTCACCGGCCCCCCGGTTGATGTCATGATCGGTGGGGCGTCTGAAAAATCCGGGTCGATAGTCGCATCGGGCAATCTTTCAAAGCTAACCATTTATGGAAGCCTGATCGGGGGCGCGGGCCTTGGCAGTGGAGGGATTTCCGCGTTAAAAGATATCGGGCCGATCAAGATCATGGGCGATCTCACCGGCGATACTGGAACAAGCTCGGGTTCCATCCAGGCCTTTGGAGATATAAAGGCGACCAAGATTCTGGGCGATGTGAGCGGGGGGACAGGAAAGCGCTCCGGCTCCATCAGTGCGGGCTCGAACCTGGCAAGCGTCACGATTGGGGATTTTGCGGATATCCTCTTTGACGATCAGCTTTCCGCTGGAACGGGTGATAACAGCGGTGTGATTTCCAGTGGCGGCAACATGGGGGCAATCAAGATTTCCGGGAGTATCATCGGGGTCAGTGGCGGTGTGCATGCGGGCGGCATTTACGCCATCGGTTCCCTTGCGAGTGTTTCCGTTGCGGGCGATCTTGTCGGGGGCGCAAATATTTTCACAGGAAGCATCGAATGCTCCTCCGACATTGGTAAAATCACGGTTGGCGGCGACCTGATTGGAGGCGCGGGGAGTAATAGCGGGATGGTGGTGAGCCGGACGCTATTCAACAGTATTACCGTGGGCGGCTCGCTGATCGGCGGAGGCGGGGCGGAAAGTGGATCCATCTTCAGCAGCATCAATCCCCTGGTGGATCATGATCTGCGCTCCGTGAAAATAGCGGGCGGACTTGAGGGCGGCACAGGCTCCAAGTCCGGGACTATCAATGCCGGCGGCAATCTTATCAAAGTGACCATTGGCACTCTCGGCGCAATGACTCCCGCGCTTAAAGGCGGCGACGGCGAGAACAGCGGGAGCATCCTTGCCGATACGAGCATTGGATCCATTAAAATACTCGGCGACGTTGTGGGCGGCGGAACTGTTTTGGGACTCGGAAAGACTTCAGGCTCCATCAAAGCTTTCAAATCGGTGGGCACAATCACGATTACCGGGAGTGTTACTGGCGGCATCGGCGACTTCTCCGGGTCCATACTCGTTAAGGACTATGTCAGCGGGTCCATTAATCAGCCTGGAACCCTCGGCCGCGTATCCATTACCGGGGCGCTGACAGGCGGGGCTGGCGCCGATTCAGGGTCGATTGAGGCGGACTCATCGATGAAGTTCATCAGTGTCGGTTCCATTGTGGGCGCGGCCGGGACCCGAAGTGGCTCCGTGTTGTCTGGAATCAGCTTCGAAAATTCAGGTTCGATCGGCACTCTTCTCGTGACCGGTGGTATTACCGGCTCAGGAACCGATGCCGGACGTGTCTCGGCTGATGGCAATATCACTTCCGTAACGGTTGGGACCAATGTCAGCCTATCCTCAATTCGCGCTGATGACGCCATCGGCAAGATTGTCATCGGCGGCGATTTGCAGGACTCAACAATTTCGGCCCGGGGCAAGGTGACCCAAGGCAAGACCACTGACGTTGCAATCGGTTCCTTTTCCGCAGCC
>JAYUPM010000368.1:0-8637 GCA_043760145.1 Spartobacteria bacterium | reverse complement strand
TGGGGCAAGTGTTCAGAAGCGCCTGACGACCCCAGGCTCAGCGCCCGCGGAGTGCGGCGCGGCACCTGCATGGTGGGCGGACTGCCCGCGCGAACGCGCCTCTCCAAACCGCCGGAGGCGCAACAATGCAGGTCGAGGCGGAAACATGGCGACAAAGGCGGCGGTGGAAGCAGGTGTCGTGACACACGGAGCGGTTCGCTGCAGCGCATGGTAGGCCACTTGGCGTTATCGTGTTCGGGTGTATCGGGAAACATGCTGCTGTAGTATCTGCTCTAACCTGTCAATCTGGCTCGCGTTGCTGAAAGCATGAAATGGTAGCCAATAGAATAGACCCTCGTTCGGGTAAATCAGAAATCCCTCATGTGTCCTTGCCGCCTTCGCGATGAGCTTCCAAGTGCTCTTGGCTTCAGACTCAGGTGTCTTGATGCAAAAGTCGTTCTCCGTGGCAGTCCATTCGATAGCCATGTCCTTGTCGGGTCGCTTGCGGAAGTGTCGTCTAATAGACCAGCGGCGGTCATAACGGCGAAGAAATAGCCAGTAAATGCCGAGCAGCGGAAACAGGACCGCTCCCCACGATAAGCCGCTCTTTGTGTAGTAGCCCCAGCCAGCGAGGATGGCGATGACCGCAATAAACGATAGAATCCAACGAAACACGGGTCTGCACCCGTTGCGGAAGTGATATTCGTGGGCCGCGATCAACTCATCTGCTGTCCAGCGGTAGTTGACGGTTATCGGTTCATCCATGACGCGTGTGAAAGTGGCCTATCATGGACAGCAGCTGTATATTTCGGCAAGTGCTGTGGTTTCGGATCATTGCGCACACGGGTACACCCCCCACACTTAAGGAGGCGAGTCCAAAAAACTGGAGCGGACGGATCTCCCGGGTCGTTATGGTTTGCGCCTTGCACGGCATCCGGGGAGAAAAGGATGAAGGATGAATTATGAAATCGGCGCAGGGGCGCAGTCAGGACATGGGTAACACTTGATCGACGCGTCCTTGTGCCCAAGCAGTTCCTGGACAGTTCGGATGTCACACCCGCTTCCCAATAGGTGGGTTGCAAAGGAGATGTTCTTTGACATTTAAAACCTTGTGATAGATATTTCTATCATATGGAAACAGCCACTGTCGCGGATCTCCGCAACCATTTTCGACGCATCTCCGGGTGGATTGAGAACGGCCAGTCCGTTCAGATCCTAAAACGCGGCAAGCCGTTTGCGCAGCTCTTGCCGGTCCAGAAGCAAACCCCGGCGCGATTCGATCCCGCCAAGCACATGCAACGTTTGAAGAAGACATGGGGAGATCGCGTATTCAGCGCCGCGCAAGTGAAGGCAATGCGCGCCGCAGAACTCGAAGGCGAAGAAGGATGAACGCCTGCCCGGACACTTCATTTCTTTGCGCTCTTTACCGAATCCAGAACAACACTCAAGAAGCGGTGAGGCATCGGGCTTCAATTAAAGGGCCGCTGCCAGTGACGGCGCTCGTGCTCTTTGAGTTTCGCCAATCAGTGCGCTGGCAGACGTGGCTTCACAAAAAAGACACCACCAAAGGTTACGGCGAACGTGAAGGGGCTCGGATGCTCGCGGATTTCCAGGGCGACATCGATGCGGGACTTTCGGAGCTCGTGGAAGTGGATTGGGCGAACGTGATCAGCATTGCGGAGCAGCTCTCATCGCAACACACAGGAAAGGGCGGGCATCGCGGCTTTGACGTTCTTCACGTCGCGTCTGCAATTGCACTGGGCGCGAAGACGATACTTACCTTCGACGCCAATCAGCGCAAGCTCGCCCAGGCCGGAGGCTTGAAAGTGAAACCGTGATTGCTGCCTTACAACGCCTTGACTTCGATCCATGTCTCAGCCGTGTGCTCTTTGCCGGGTTCCCGGGCGATGATGACGTGCCGGCCCTCGCGCAGTTGGACACGGACACGGTCGTTGGCGGTCTCGCACCTGAGCGAATCCGATGACCACGCCAGATCGCCATTCCCCTCCCCTCGCAAGGAAATCCATTGGCTCTCAGAAGGGAGATCCGGGTCGAGGTAATAGAGTGTTCCCGGGGTCGGAGACACAATGCGGAGCGGCGCGGCTTTGTGTCCTGCGGAAACCAGACTCCCAAGACTATTCTGGGGCGAAGCCAGCCACTGTGCATAAACCGGAGGAAGGATAACCCGGCCAAGTGAATCATAGTCTGACGGCGTAATAGGAGGAGCGGGCCACAGACATTTTTCTGTGAGTGTCCCGACCCGATCCTGCGGCGCGAGATGCCCGGTAAGTGGATCGATGCGTTGATCCAACAGACCTTTTGGAGCCGTGAACCATGACGTCCCGCGCTGCGCATGAAGATGCATAAAGATATCGTGCAGAATAGGTGCCGCCCCGGTTACTCCAGTAATGCCGCGCATCGGCTTCCCATCGGGATTGCCGACCCAGACCCCAACCGTGAATTCGGGCGTAGTGCCGATAGTCCAGTTATCGCGGTAATCAGAGCTGGTGCCGGTTTTGCAGGCAACCGGGAACGGGAAAGAGAGAAATGAGTTAAGTCCGAACGAAGCGGCGCGCGCGGTGTTGTCTGCGAGCATATCAGCAACCAGATAAGTGGCGCGCTCATCACAGACCCGGACCGCGCGCGGCCCATCCGCCGACTCGCGGCGCAGCAGCCGGAAAGGTTGGAACATTCCGAGCCGTCCAATGGCGGCGAATGCGTTTGTCAGTTCGAGCAAACGGACCTCGCCATTCCCGAGTGTCAGGCCGAGGCCATACTCCTCCACGGGATGGCCAAATGTGGTGATCCCAAGGGCGCACAACCGCCGGTAGAGCGCCTCGGGACCGCCTCCGAGTTCCAGGGCACGGATCGCCCCGACATTCAACGAGTTACCCAATGCAAAGCGCAAACTGACCGGCCCATAAAAGAGATGGTTGTAGTTATTGGGACGATAAACCCCGGTCTCTGTCGGGAACTCTGAGGACACATCCGCGACGACCGTGCACGGATTGGCTCCTTGTTCGAGTGCGAGTAAGTAAGTGAATGGCTTCACCGCCGAGCCCGGCGAACGAATCATCCATGCGCCGTTTGTCTGTCCGGTGCCTGGCTGGAAGTAATCACCGGAGCCAGCTAGCGCAAGGACGTCGCCGGTGGGATTATGAATGACCACGGCCGCGGCGGCTGTTGCGTGTTTGTCTTCGATCTTGCGCAACTGCGAGGCGATTGCATCCTCCACAAAACGGTTCAGTGCCAGGTCGAGTGTCGTCTCAACTCTCCCTCCGCCATCCGAAATGCCGCGACGCTGCAAGAGCAGATCCACAAAATGCGGCGCCTCAAACTGGCGGCCCGGCGGCTGAATCCGGAGCGGTTCGCGCAGTGCCCGCTCCAGTGTCGGCGCATCGATATAACCTTCCTCCCGCATCCGCCCGAGAACCCAGTGCTGCCGGTTCCGCGCGTCCTCCAGATGCGAATGCGGATCAAGGCGGCTCGGGGCTTTCGGGAGTCCTGCAAGAAACGCCGCTTCGGCCGGGCTAAGATCCGAGGGCGGTTTGTTGAAATAATAGCGGGATGCCGAAGCGATACCGACCTGCAAGTTCCCGTAGTCGAGCCGATTGAAATACTCCTCGATAATCCGTTCCTTGCTCCATGCGCGTTCGAGAGCGAGAGCGTGCCACACCTCTTTGAGTTTTGTTTGGAAAGTTCGCTCGGCGGGCGTGGCGAGCTTGATCAGTTGCTGGGTGATGGTGGATGCGCCAGAGGTGATCTTTCCAGAATGGCCGGCATGGAAAAGCGCGTGCGCATTGGCAATGGGATCGACGCCTATGTGACTCCAGAACCTCTTGTCCTCCGCGCTCAAAGTCGCCGCGACAAGCTGCGGCGAGATCTCACTCAACTGGCATGTGCGAGAAAAACGTTTCTCTTCGACCAGGAGCGTGCGCAGAGTTTGCCCGTTGCGGTCTAGGAACTCGGTGCTGGGAGCCAGTCCCGATGCAAGCGCCGGGGGGATCGGTGTGAGACGCAACGCCACCTCCAGCGCAACGGCCAAGACAGCGAGCAGGCATCCGGCTCGACGCAGTTTCCGCCAGCGGCTCATCGATCGGCGGGGGCGCTTTCCAGGTTGTTGATCGTCCCGAGGCCGAACCGCTCCGGCCGATACATCTCCTCCACCTTGGTCGCGCCAGCTGTTACCGATCCGGCAGTGCGGACACGGGCAAGATAACTGAAGTTGTATGCGCCCGCTGGCAGATGATCGCAAAAGTAAAGAACACGGTCCGAGCGTGTCTCGCTGTAGTCACTCACCCCATCGCGCACCAAGGCATCGCCACCCCCTACTTCCCGGCTCTGGAACGCAGGATTCACGGCCTCAAGAATCGCAGGCAACGGATCGTCGATCGCAACAAAATGGCCGGGCCGCACGGTCTCCACGCGCAAACTCACAACCACGCGATCACCCACCTTGAGTCCCACTGCATCCTTCAATGTCCCGTCATCCGCAAGCTTCCGATAACTGCGCGATACCGCATATCCACGATTCTGCGCCGGCTGATCCGCAACCGATGCCCGCACAACGAATTGGGTTTCACCAAAGAGCGTGGCTTTGGTTGGGTTCCGCACCTCGATGCCGCTCAAGGGGACGTTGGGATCGATTGCGAAAGAATGAGTGGCGGCCGGTGTTTCTTTGTTGAGACGAAATGGGATGTCCTTGGCTCCGACGGAGAGGGAACCGGCGCTCGGTTTCGGTTTCCCTTCCACGGCGGTATAGTAGCGAGCCAATCCGAGAAGCGCCCATGCATTGGACTGTGTCGTTCCCCAATGCCCATTTGCGCGATAGCCAAGTAATTCCTTTACCAACCGGGCCACTTCATCTGAGCGCGGCTGGAACCGGCTCCATGCCATTAATTGGACGGCGCGTTCACGGGCAGCACCACCAAACCATGAGAGCGATTCGGGCGCAGAGACGTTTGCGCGTAAAAGCTCCTCGACCATGGCGGGGGCGCCATTCGCGTCGAGAATTGCCATCGCTAGGAGGGCGCGCGATTCGTGGGACAACTCCTGTCTGCGACGGAACAGCGCCTCGTGATACGCGGGCTCGGCTTTGCCAGCTGTAGCGAGCGCAAACAAGGCCAGTGCTCGCTCCCCGAGCAACTGCTCCGACCGGATCGCCGGTAACCCGCGCAGTTCTTCGCTGATGTATTTCAGCAAATCCTCATGGCCGGGCGGAAGCGCGATTCCTTGTTTTTGGAGAATTGTGCAAGCCACAACAGCGTAACTGCTGACAAAGAGCGAGGGGGTCTGACTGCCCGGCCACATCGTGATTCCACCGCCACCTGTCTGCATCGAAAAGAGACGCTGGAGCCCCTTGGCAATCGCCTCCCCGGCTTCCGCATTGGAGAGTCCGGGCATGACCGGTTCGAGCTCCGGCATCAGTGCCCATGGAATCAGGGTCGATATGGTTTGCTCCGCGCATCCATACGGATATTCCAAAATCTGCCGGACCCCTTCCCGTAATGAAGAAAGACGCGTGTTTGAAACGGTCACGGTCACGGAGCCAGTGCCTTCAAGGAGCTGCGGATTGACCCCGGCGAGCAATGCGCTCGAAGCCGCACTGAGCCCTGGCAGATAAGTTTCGCGCAGGAGTGGCGCGGTCGAGCCAACGGTAAACGAGGAAACCACTTGATCGTGATACTCTTTTCCATCGGCTTCGATCGTCGCCTTCCATTTCCACTCCGCATCCCCGAGCGCGCGAATCTTTACTGGAAAATCAACCGCCCGCGCTTCGCCATTTGCCAGCGAGACCTTGGCAACCAGCGGGTCCGCTCCGGGACGGGCTGGCGCGCCTTTCCCATCGAGTTCAAGCGACACACTGGCCACTCCTTTGGCGCCGGTCTCGTTGCGGACCACGACCCGGGCAACGAGCTCGTCATTCAAATTTGCAAACGAACCGAGCGCGGGAAGAAGGATGAGCGGTTTGCGAATCGCGAACGCTGATTCGCCGGAGCCGAACAGATTCCCGGCCGCGTGCGCCACTGCCACCAATCGATAACGGGTGATGGCGTCGGGGGCCTTGAAGGTTGCCCGGACCCGTCCTTTGGCGTCGGTCCGCAATGTTGGAAACCAGCAGGCGGTCCCGGGAAAATCGCGACGCAGTTTCATGCCCGGCCCTTCCAAACCGCCCCCTCCGATGAGATAACCTTTATTGGAAAACTCGAGGTCAGCGGGATCTTCGGCGAGCAATTGGTAAAGGGACAAACCGGTGCGAACAGAGAGGTGGAAAGGTGCGCCAAAGATTGTGCGTGGCATTGGCCGCTCGTATCCGGTCAGGGCGAGAATGCCATCATCAGCCGCAAAGAATGTGACCTCAGCGTCCTTGACCATGGCACCCGCTCCATCCACCACCGTCACGTCCACCTCGACATCATCGCCGGGCTGAACCTCTTTGCGCACCGGCACCACGGCGACTTCGAGACGCGCCACCGGATCCGTGACGGAAAGCATCGTGAGGCCGTAACGATACTCCGGTGTCTTGAATTTTTTCGTGCTCTGCTCCTGGCCGCGGAGCAGCACCACGGAGACAAAGACGTTTGGCGCATCGCCTTTCTCCAGCGGGATCTCGATCATCGGCGCGTTCCCTTCGAGCCGGACTCGCATCGTGCGCAAGATCTTGTGTTCGCGCTCGATGCTCACCAGGGCTTCGCCCGAGATCGGTGTCTTGACCAGCAACCGCGCGGTGTCGCCGGGCTGATACTGCGGCTTATCCGCCACCAGATCGACCTGCGCCGGATTGCGGAAATCCCACGCCATATCGTGCGGCCCGGAAACATAAACCCGGAGAACGCAACTAGTCGTCCGTCCTGCCTGATCCTTGGCTGTGAGACGCACACGGTATTGTCCGGCTTTCTCCGGCTTGAACTTTGCAGTCGCTCCCGGCGCAACCTTCCAACCTTCACCATCCCGCCCCACCGGCAAGCTCCGGCCCGTGGCGCTCCCAATGAGGCGCTCATTGGTTTCGCTGCGAAATGTGATCGCCTTTCCAGCACCCTGCAGCCGGACAGTTTCAAACACATCATGGAGAAACTCCGCCTTCACTTCCACAGGATCCGGGACCGGTTGTCCATCGGGCCGGATCGCAATGGCGCGCACCTCCAGTTCCCCGCCAGCCCGCACCACATGGCCATCCGGGATCGATGCGCCCAGATAAAAATCCGCGGAATCGCGCGCGAAAAGACGGCTCTCGGAAACTGTCTGCTGGTTAAGATCGGTGACTTCGACAGTAAACACGCCGCGATGCGCGCCGCCTTTGATCGCGGGCAGTTGCGGTTGAACGACCAAGCCGTCGGGCCCGATCGCGCCTTCGCCGCGCAAGGTGAGAGCTTTGCCCTCGGAGCCATCGGCATCTGTGAAACTCCACGACCCAAATCCTTCGGGAGAAAATACTTCCCTGGCATAGCGCAATGTCCATCGGCCGATCGCCTTGGTCAGGGGTGCCCCGAAAAGATACTGGGCGGAAACTTTTGCACTCACTTCCGCGCCGGGCCCGATCCGTGGAGGGATCGCAACGTTGAGCTCGAAAGCGTTTGGTTGATAATCGGCGACTTCGAATCGGCAACTCAAGCCGCTCGAGTAAGGGACGTTATGCGCCGGAAAGCTGAGCTGCAATGAATGCCCCCCAACCAGCGCCCCATTGAGAACCATGGCACTATCAAACGCGCCGCGGGCATCGGTCACCACTTTGATCTCACCAGCATCGCGTCCCTTCGAGTCCCGCAATTTCAGAAGCCCCTCCAGATTTGGGGTTGGCTTCAAGCCATCGGCAAGGACGCTGCGGACAATCCCTTTGATTCGGACCGTCTCGCCCGGGCGATACAGTGGACGATCTGTAAAAATAAATGCCCTCACTTGCAACACCTCCTGTTGCGGGTCCGGAGAACCCCAGGCGCCGTAGGAAAGCGGGACCTGAAACGCCGCCATCGGCAATTCCTGCGCTTCGTCCCCGATCCGCATGACATGGAGATCGGCACCCTTGGAAACCAGCAACCATGCGGGTTGCGCGCTCATCGGCAGAATTACGTCGCCATCGGCATTGGTGTTTCCGCGTCTGAATTCCTTGAACTCCGCGTCCAATAAGGAGACCTCAACTGCGTCCTGCGCCCGTCCCGTGGCCATCGAAAAGACTGTGACTTTTAAACCTTCATCCGTGGTTTTCCAGAGAACCCCGAAGTCGGTGAGTTGAACCAGCGCTTGCGCGGCGGGACGGCGTCCGCCGATCTCCGGATGCGGCTCGCCTTCGATGCTGAGAAAAAGCACGCCACCGAGCTGGGACCCGACGATTTCGCTCCAGTCCAATGTGAGCTGCTGGCGCGTGTCGAGTGGTCGCTCCGGCATCACCAGGGTCTTGTCATAGATCACCTTGCCCTGGATCAATCCGGCTGGCACCGGACGATACAGCTCTTCCACATCTTCCGGCTTCGGTTCGCCTTCCTCCCAGACCCGTTCATATTTCTTGAATGCTTCCACCGCCATCGCAGCGTGGGCAGGCGCAACCCGTTTCGCTGTGACCCGGACCGATTTTAAATTGGCTGCGAGCACATCAAATTTGCGGCGGCCCCCAGCGGTCTGGTGTCCCGTAATCGTCGGCAAATAAAGCCGGGGCGCGACCGG
>JAYUPM010000367.1:0-3330 GCA_043760145.1 Spartobacteria bacterium | reverse complement strand
TTCGGCCCAACGACAATCACCGCCAGCTTCGAACAGGGAGCTTTGGAAGTAAGCCGGACAGTGACCTGGCTGCCGACGAACATTTTTACGCAGGAACCCATGGTGATACGCAAAGGCGATAGCCTGCAGTTGACCGCTATTCCAGGAGCGGAAGCAAATCCCTCTGCCACTATTCAGTTGACGGTTGAATCCACCAGTTATGGACTCAATGGAGATCAAGCCTTAAAACATCAGTTTGCCGTCGCCGGTGAGTTTACAGTGGGAGCGACTCACACGCTCAATGGCGTTGTCACAACTGGAACGCTCACGATTCGGGTTTTGGAGTCTAGCTTTGGTTCAGAGTTTCCCGTTTTCATTGGACAGTCTCGAGTGTGGGATTTGCCAGAACTCTCAAACGAAGCCTTTGTCGAACACGACGATCGCATCTACATGTCCAACTTGGTCGCTGCCACAGGCCGATCCTTCCGAGTGGGGACTAGTCAGACAGGAGATTTTCATATTTTGGCACGAATTGGGAAGAACGGACCGATCCTGGGCCGAGGAACAGTAATGGGACTCGCAGTAAGCTCCACAACGGAGACAGGGGATACGTCAATCGTTTACAGATACGATAATGGCGATCAGTTAGTGCGGATGGGTATTGTCGCCGACCGGCTTCCGCCGGGAGGTTATGCTCTTCTTGAGATTTTTGTCGCCGGAGTGACGTTTCAAGACGGGACGCGCACGATGATCCTTCATGAGTCGGATTTTGATGCAAACGGCGTTGCATATGTCGTGTTCAACTATCCCAATGGAACCCAAACGTCGATTTGCCACCAACTGCATGTTTATGACGCTAACAACGTTCTGGTGGGCACCCGATAACTGTTCTGAATCCCATGCGCAAATCGAGTTTCCTTTTAATTTTAGCTTTAGGCATAGCGGTAAGCGCAGCTCTGGTTTTCATCTCCTCGCTGCGACATCCACGTCCGGCGCTGACGCACGAGGTTGGACCGGTTTTGGACCCATCAGTTGCGGCGTTTTTTGCAATGGCTGAAGCCGGGCAGATTCAAGCCGCGTTACTCAGTCTCGCTAAGTTAACTGATCAGTTATCCAAGTCTGATGCCGATGCGTTGCTGCGATGGAGTGTCGGCACGCGCCCGGCAAAGGTCGGTCCCGAAGCCTGGTATGCTGTTGTCAACGATGTTTGGAATGTCTTGCGTCGCCAAAGCAATCGCGAGGCTGACTTGATTCCTGCCCTCCTCACCTTCTTCCGCAGTCCTGCAACTCCGTATGTTTTAAGGGACTATAGCGTTCAACACATTGGGGCTTTCCTGCGCGAAGACTTCGATAGCTTGGGTGCTGCCCAACGAAGTGCCGCTCTCTCCCTCCTTAAGGAGGCTGCACTGATGCGCGACCACGCTTTCGCCGGCACTGCTCTTTATGCGCTCAAAAGCGTGCTGCCGAAGCTCTCCAATGAAATGGCCGCCGTTAAGGAGGAGCTAGCCCAAGCGGCGTTGGCGCTCCTCGCCGATCCTGTTGCCAACAATCTTGCCCGGATCAGTGCCTTCCAGATCGTCATCGAAACTGCCGATAGCCGTGGCGCTGTCCATGCCCGGCGAATCGCTGCGGATGTGGGGAGTGCGCCAATGCTGCGTGCTCCGGCAATCGCTTATCTGGGCCGCTTCGGAACTCCAGAAGACGCCGCGCTTCTTAGGTCCATCCGCGAGGGTTGCAGCGATTTGCGTCTTATTGGGGCCTTAAATCCGGCTCTTGCCCGTCTGACAGATCCGACCCCTGCCTCAAAATAATTACCCAATTTAATCACCCTCCATCCTTGTCATGATTACTCGTTTCCATTCTCGATTACTCCCCGTGATGCTGTTTTTCAGCGCTTTGCTGCTACCGATTCTTTCGGGATTGGCAGTGAATAATAACAACCCTGAAATTTACAAAGTTTCCATTACACCAAATCCGGCATCGGCAGATGTATATGGTGATGAGGAGGTAACAGTCAGTTTTTCAATCTATGGAGCTCCATCGGGGGCCACGGTTAGTTGGTCTTGCAGCGGGCCCGGAACGATTAATAGTAGTGGAACTTACACGCTAAGCAAATCAGCAGCCGCCGAAATAAAGGAAAAAAAAGACGTCTCGATTAGCGCAACGGTCTCCGTCCCTGCACCGGACTCCGTTGAGGGCCCCTCTTCTGCGACGCTTACCTTAACCCCTGCGTGCCGATGCACGACGACGACTTGCCCGGTAGCTTCTGGCACGGGTTCAACTAACAGCGTCGACTTTAAGATCGCATTTGGTTCAGGGGATTACCGTTCCGGCGCGCAAGCCTTGTGGCTAAAGTTGGAGAAAATCGAGGAGAGCGCTTACTCGCCTCTCTCTCTGCAATGGCATCGAGAAGCGGCAAAGGGGCAGCCCCGCACCGATACCGTTTTCGAACTTGGGAAACTCCGGCAGCTTCGGCATGCTGGTTATCTCATGGATGTACAGCCATTGCCTCTGACTGAAGGTGCTGGTTATGTGCTTTCCGCCTATGACCCCACTCAGGTGGGCGCCAAGGAAGCTTCAGGGCTATATCCCCTGAGCGGTGAGCCTTTCATTCGCTATGTTGTGCGCAATCCGGATGCCGCTCCGTCGGGACGGCTCCTGATTGAAATGACTGATCGCACGAGTGGTGCCCCGAAAATTTCTCACTGGCTCTATAGCAACATCATGGACGGAGCGACAGAGGTTTGGACCATGGAAAGGAGCATTGAGGGCCAGGCGGTCCTCCTCGACACCTTGCGGCGCACCGAAGTTCCGGGCACCAACTTCCCAACGTTTGTCCAAGTTCGCATCGTGGAAGAAGCTCCCTCAACTGGAGGGAATGCTCTGAAATTAGTCGCACGAACCCGCGAAACCTATCGCTGGTTGCTGCGCGACCGGAAATTCCCGATTGAACTCGTGGAAGGCTACCAGACCCCTGAGGCGAAAACTACGACATGGGAATACTATGAGGACCCGGGCAGTCCATTGACTTTTAGCTTCGAGAAGTCCAAGCGCACCTCCGAAGGCGCTTGGGAACAATACTTCTACGAATCCGGCGCTGGCACCAGTATGCGCCGGTTAGCGCGCGGTTTTGAGAACGCCGCTTTTGGCGATCTCGCTCATGCGCGGGTCACTCAAACCACTTCAAGCAGTATAAAAGCGGGAACCGGAATCCGGCAAACCGTCAGGGAAGAAGAGAGTGTCAATGGGACTTTGATCAACCGGACACAAACCACGAGGCAGACCTTGGCTAATGGGGATGCGGAGACAGTCGTAACGCGGTCACTGCCCAACGGCAGATCGAACCAGGAG
>JAYUPM010000366.1:0-3333 GCA_043760145.1 Spartobacteria bacterium | reverse complement strand
CGCGATCTCTCGGGCTTGATCGACATGCTGGGAGCGTGGCCGGCTGTGGTCGAGTTCCTGCAGGGCAACCACGTCGGGCGCATGCAGGCTGATCACCTCGGCTATGCGCTCCACCGAGCGGCGCCCGTCGGTTCCGACACAACTGTGGACGTTGTAGGTAAGGATTCGCACGGCAGCAAAATGGCAACTGGACGTCGGGTATCTGTTTAGCGCCTTCCGGGGTTTGTAGCTCCGCATTTATGCGGCAAGGGCGCGCGCAAACACTTCTTCATTTTTCATTCTGACTATCGACTTCGCCTCCCCGGACCGGCTGAAGCCGGAACTACAAACCTGCTCCCAGGCCAACGCGCGCTAAACAGATACGGACGTCGCGGCCACGACGGCGAGCCCGTCTATGCTGGAACTTCGGACAGGCCGGTCGGGTAATCCGGTGCCACGATCGCCCCCGGCTCGTGCTGCTTGAGGGGCGGCGGCCCACTGCCCGGGCGGGGCGGGGCGGAAGGCGGATTTTTCATCGACCCGAAATCAAGGATATCGCGGATCTGGGCACCATCGAGGGTCTCGTATTCAAGGAGCGCCTTGGCGATGGCTTCCAGTTTATCGCGATGTTTATTCAAGAGTTCCGATGCCCGGGAATAGGCGTCATCGCACAACTTGCGCACTTCACGGTCGATCTCCTGCGCGGTCGCTTCGCTGTAATCGCGCTGCTTGCTCAACTCGCGTCCGAAGGAAACGTAATCGTCGTGTTCGCCATACTCGACCATGCCGAGCTTTTCACTCATGCCCCATTCGCAAACCATCTTGCGAGCCATCCCGGTCGCCTGCTTGATGTCGCCCCGGGCGCCGCTGGTGACGTCCCCAAAGATGATCTGCTCTGCAACGCGCCCGCCCATGGTGACACAGAGGCTGTCGATGAGCTCCCGTTTGCGCATGTTGTATTTGTCTTCCTGCGGCAACCACATCGTCGAGCCAAGCGACGGCCCGCGCGGGATGATCGTTACTTTGTGCAGCGGTTCGGTGTGTTCGAGTAATTCCAGGAGCAAGGCGTGTCCCGCTTCATGATACGCGGTGTTTTCCTTTTCCTTCTCGCTGATGGCAAGGCTGCGCCGTTCACGGCCCCAGCGCACTTTATCGCGCGCCTCTTCCATCTCCGGAAGTCCGATTGCCTTCAACCCCCGGCGGGCCGCCAGCAGCGCCGCTTCGTTGATCACGTTGGCGAGCTCGGCCCCGCTGTATCCCGGAGTCCCCCGCGCAACCACGGCGAGGTCCGTCCCCTCCGCCAGCTTCACCTTCTTGGAATGCACCTTGAGGATTTCCTCGCGCCCTTTGACATCCGGAAGATTAACCGTGATCTGACGGTCAAACCGGCCCGGCCGCAGCAACGCTGGATCCAGCACATCCGGTCGATTGGTGGCCGCGATAATGATGACGCCTTCCTGAGTATCGAACCCGTCCATCTCCACGAGCAACGCGTTCAAGGTCTGCTCCCTCTCATCGTGCCCCCCGCCCATCCCATGCCCGCGATGCCGGCCGACCGCATCAATTTCATCAATGAAAATAATGCATGGCGCTGATTTCTTGCCCTGCTCAAACATGTCGCGCACCCGGCTCGCCCCGACCCCGACAAACATCTCGACGAAATCCGAACCACTGATCGAAAAGAACGGGACATCCGCTTCGCCGGCAATGGCTCGCGCAAGTAGCGTTTTGCCGGTGCCGGGAGGCCCAATCATCAGCACCCCCTTCGGAATCCGGCCTCCGAGTTTCTGGAATTTTTTCGGATCCTTAAGAAACTCGACGATCTCCTCGACCTCTTCCTTGGCTTCCTCCACGCCGGCAACGTCCTTGAAAGTGATCTTGTTTTTGTCGCGGGCAAGCATCCTGGCCTTGCTCTTGCCGAAGTTCATGGCGCCCTTGCCGGCCATCCGGAGTTGTTGGCGGAAGAGGAAATAAATAATGAGAAGGAAGATCGCGATCGGGAGGAAGCTCAGGAGCGCGGTGGCCAGGAGATGCGGATCAACGGTTTCCTTTGGGCGAATCCCGCGGGCCAGCAATTCGCCTTTGAGATCCCGGTTAAACTCGAGATTCACCGCGGTCTTGAAGGGCTCCGATACCGCCTGCGGACTATCCGAGGCCCGATACTTCCCCTTGAGCGCCACCATGATGCTTGACTGCTCCGCCACTAGTTCCACCGTCTCCTTATCGATCTGCCCTTTGTCGGCGAGATCCAGAAGCTGCGGGTAACCGAGTTCTTTCACTTTTCCATAATCGGTCCTCATGTAAATGGCCCCGCCAATGAGCGCGATGGCGATTGCAAAGAGGATCAGCCCGCGCCAATTGAAATTGGGATCCTGGACTGGTGGCGGGCGGTTGCCCTTCGGGTTGCGGTTTTCGGGTTCGGCCATAAAAAGTGGATACTGTGCAAGCGACAGGTCGTGGGACAACTGCCATTCCGACAATTTCGATGAAAACCTCGCGCAAGCAAGGAAAAGGACTAAATGGGAACAGGATTAAGTGCCAGAGGGTTAAATGCCTAAAGCGCCAGCACGCCAATTCGCAGACGATATTTCACCTTTGGAACTTTAGTCCTTTAGCGCTTTCGCCCTTTCATTAAGTTTGCGGTTCCCGGAATTTGCGGCGAGACGCACGGCACTCCCAATGAGTTTTTTCAACAACGGCTTCACCAGGGCCTTCTACGAACGGCTGATGGCCAATCCGATCGCCCATCGGATGCGCCGGGTTGCGCAAAACCTCGGACGCAGGGTGATGCGCAAACGGCGGACGGTGACGGAGGGACCCAACCTTCTCCCACTGCTCATCCAGGTGCTGGCGGCATTTTCGAAGACTGGCCGCGGCGATGTGCTGGAGGAGGAAATTGATTCCTCCCTTGGGTTCCTGCGATACGACTATCCGGAGGCGGTCTATTCGGAACTGCGGAAACTGTTCCGGCAAGCGCTTCACGAGCAGCAGGATTTGAATGCGATGGCCTCCAAGCTGGGCACCCAGCTGAGCACGGAACGCAAGATCATGCTCGGGGTGCAGCTCTATGATTTGATCTCCAAGGCGGGCCTGGATCACGAGCAGGTCGTGGCTTACTACGGCTTTATGGCGCAGCTCGGGATGGCAGCCCAGGCCATCGATATCGTTTACCAGCTCAACGCCAACGAGGAATCCGACAAGTCCGTTTACCAGCACGGCCAATCCCCCCTGGAATCGCTCACCTTCGGCGCAGATGCCTCCTCCGATGTAAAACTCAAGGGCCTCACCGGCAGCGAACGCCTCGTCGCCTTCCGTTACCACGACCTCATTCTCCTTAAAAACCAAAGCTCCAAG
>JAYUPM010000365.1:0-8664 GCA_043760145.1 Spartobacteria bacterium | reverse complement strand
GATAACAAGCCCCTCCCGCTTGAGAAACCGGAGCTTGATCGGTTTTTTCGCGAGCCGGCTAATCGCTTCTTCCATGAATTTCTGGTGGACCGGCTGGGTGCAGCATTCCATTGCCAGGGATTGATCCGGGGGAAATCCGACGGTTGCGGTCCCATTGTTTATTTCCACCAATGCGCTGACTTCGACCCACACGGCAATCATAGGGCGCTGGACCTGGACCTCTTTTAAGAGCGCTGCCCAGAGTTCCTGGAGGCCGATCTCCGGCACGGATTCGGCAGGAGGCTCGGCGGCAGGTTCCTCCCGCGCGACTGCGACTTCTGCCCGGACCGGTTTAAGTGGAACTGGCGCGGGCTCAGGTGGAGTTGCAAGGAGAGGCGCAGCAGTGGGCTTGGGGGCCGCCACCGGTTTTGGCGCGACGATCGGTTTTGCCGGCGGTGTCCCGGTTCCGCTTGAGACTCGCGGAGAAGGGGGGCGGGCCGCCGGTTGTGGGATCTCCTTGCCTTCGCGCAACGCGGTCAATGCTTCGAGGACCTCAGTGAGACTCGCCTGTTGCAGACTTTGGATTGCCCGGATCACCGCGATCTCAAAGTGCATCTTTTTGTTGGGAGCCCATTTCATCCGGGACTCGGCCTCGGCGAATTGCTCGATGAGATCGAGGAGTTTTTCGACGCCGATGGAATCGCCCTGGGCGAGGAGGCGAGAAACAGTCTCCTCGCCGAGATCGCTCTTGATGCCGCCGGGATCGGCTTTAGCCACGAGAAGATTTCGCAAATGAGTGATGAGATCGCCCATCAACCGGCTTAGATCCTTGCCGGCCTGCGCTTGTCCATTAACGAGATAGAGAGCCGCCGGGATATCACCGGAGATCAGGTGATCACACAAACTGGAAACTGTCTCCAAGGCGGTGAATCCAAAAATCTTGAGGACGTCTTCGTCTTCAATTGTGTTGCCGCAAAATGCAACGAGTTGGTCGAGCATCGACTCGGCATCGCGCATGCCGCCCTCAGCGCCCCGGGCGAGGGTATCGGCGGCCGCCGCGGACAACGCGATCCCTTCGGCGGAGGCAATCGTCAGGAGATGCGCGGCGATGAGGGGCCCGGGGATGCGTTTAAGGTCGAAGCGCTGGCAGCGGCTCAGGATCGTGGTGGGGACCTTCTGGACGTCAGTGGTGGCGAAGATGAATTTGACGTGTTGGGGCGGTTCTTCAAGGGTTTTGAGCAGCGCGTTGAAGGAGGAGTTGGAGAGCATGTGCACTTCATCGACGATATAGAGCTTATACTTCCCGCGCGTTGGCGCATACTTGACGTTATCGATGATGATCTCACGAATCTTATCGACCTGGGTATTGGACGCCGCATCGAACTCAAGCACGTCCATGCTTGTCCCATTGGCGATCTCGCGGCAGACGTCACAAACCCCGCACGGATTCACGGTCGGCGCATTTACGCAGTTGAGCGCCTTTGCCATGATCCGCGCCGTCGACGTTTTTCCGGTCCCGCGCGGGCCGACAAAAATATAAGCATGGGCAAGCCGCCCCTGCTCAACGGCATTTTTAAGCGTGGTGGTGATGTGATCCTGGCCAATGACGTCGTCAAAGGTTTGGGGGCGATATTTTCTGGCGAAGACCGTATAGCTCACACCGGAACGCTAATCCTCCCGGCGAATGCGGCCAACAAAATCTCCACGGAATTTAACGCCCTTCGAAAAAACTTGGGCGGACTGAACTGGAAGCCGGCCCCAGGGTTTTATCCGGATGCGGAAACCTTTTCCTCGACGCTTGCTGCCGCCCCGCGCAGAAACGGGCGTATTCATGATCGGCAATATTATTGGACCTGAAATCAAAGAGCTCATCGATGGTCGGAACTTTACGACTCTCCATGAGGTTTTGGTCGATTTTTCGCCGGCTGACATAGCGGAATTAATTACCGATTTGCCTGAGGAAGATCAGGCGATCGTGTTTCGTTTGCTGCCCCATCAGCAGGCCACGGACGTGCTGGAATACCTCGACCCGGACGCGCAGCAGAGCGTGATCAAGGCAATGGGACGGGAGGACGCGGCCCGAATACTTAATGACATGTCGGCCGACGATCGCACCGCGCTTCTGGAGGAGCTGCCGGGGGCGGCGGTGGCGCAAATGCTCACGCTGCTCTCGCCGCAGGAGCGCTCCATCGCGCAGGGCCTTCTTAACTATCCAGAGGGAAGCGTTGGGCGCCTGATGACTCCTGATCTGGTGAGTGTCCGCGCCGATTGGACGATCCAGCAGGTGCTCGATTACATCCGGGAATTCGGGCGCGACTCAGAAACCTTGAACGTCATTTACGTGACCGACGAAGGTGGCCGGTTGATCGATGACGTTCGGATCCGCGAGTTTCTGTTGCGTCCACTCGACACGAAAGTCGCCGATATCCACGACAGCTCCTTTCATGCGTTGCGGGCGACCGATGACGCAGAATTGGCTCTCGAGCTTTTCAAGAAGTATGATCGAAACACCCTCCCGGTCATTGATTCGGAGGGAAAATTGCTCGGGATCGTCACCGTCGATGACATGCTCGATGTGCAGGAAGAGGAGGCCACAGAGGATATCCAAAAAATGGGCGCGATGGCCGCACTCGAAGAGCCTTACATGGACGCGCCCCTGCTGGATTTGGTGCGGAAGCGGGCTGTTTGGCTGGTGGTGCTTTTTCTCGGGCAGATGCTCACAGCAATGGTGATGGGATATTTCCAAACCGAGATCGCCAAGGCCGTTGTGTTGGCGCTTTTTATCCCATTGATTATTTCCAGCGGCGGTAATTCAGGTTCCCAAGCCACATCGCTGATCATCCGGGCCATGGCGTTGGGTGAAGTAAAAATCTCGGACTGGTGGCGGGTCTTGAAAAAAGAGGTCCTCTCGGGCCTGCTTCTTGGTGGTCTGCTCGCCGTAATCGGCTTTCTCAGGATCGTCGTTTGGCCGGGAATGATCGATGCCCATTCATTCCTCATAGGCTTAACTGTGGCGATCTCGGTCCTTGGCGTAGCCCTTTGGGGGACAGTTGCCGGGGCGATGCTGCCGTTGATCCTGCGCCGGTGCGGCCTGGATCCGGCCACCTCTTCGGCTCCTTTCGTTGCGACCCTTGTTGATGTGACCGGATTGGTAATCTACTTCAGCGTTGCGCTGATGCTCCTGCGGGGAAGCGTTCTTTAGTGCCAGAAGCATTCCTCCACGTCACAGAGCATTTTTAAGGCGCTGCCACATCAGGAGTGGTAAAGAGTTCCAGTTCCCCCCCCAAAAAAATAACCACATGGAAAATCTCCGCGGCCTGTTGCCAAAGCCAGATCCGACCCAGGAAGCCGGCGAATTCGTTCCCCAATACATCGACTTGCCGCCTCGCCGCAAGACTGCCGCGACAAAGAATCTCCAGATTGGGGCCGTTCTTTTGGGAGTGGCCCTAAACCTCGGGCTCTGCGGAAATTACCTCGCTGGATCGCGCGCCCTCCTGCCGCTTGTCAGTTGCCTTGCGGCCTTCACTCTCCTGTGGGTGCTTGCCCGCGTGCGCCTCTTTCGGCAAGGAAACGGCGTTTTTCTGGCAATTGGGATGATCTGTTTACTGGGAACCACGATTGCCCTGCTTGAGATCGGATACCGATCCATGACAGGGCGTTCCGACACCGCCAGGCTCCTCGCGGAAAGTTCGACGCCGACCGCAACTCCCGCCGACCCGGGAACCTCTTCCCCTAAGTCGGAATCCGAGCCGCCTCTCCTGACGAAGGAGATGAATATTCAGCCCCCACCGTTGGATGAGAGAGTCGTTAAAGTGCTTAAGGATTCCAAGGTCACGGTTGGGCGGAAATCCTATTTATTGGCAACGGGCGAGCGTTTTATACTCGATGAAGTCAAGGATGGGCTGGTGATTTTTAAGGCAAACGAATTACTCCTTTCCCTGCCCGCTGATGCAGTGGAAATCATCGGCGCAGAAGCGGCACCTGTTGCGAGCGCGCCTGAGGATGAAACTCCGGCGCAGGTCACACATCGGGCGCAGCAGCAAGCGATTCGGCGGTATCCGGCCCTGGGTGTGAAGGATTCCCCCCAGAACGAACTTTTCCTTCAGACTTACCGCGATTTACGGATTTCAGGGAACGACGCGCTCAAGGATCCGGAGTGGCCATTGCATGTCGCTGATTCACTGGCCAAGAGGGAAGGATGGGAAGCGTCCGAATAAACTGGGTCTCGCTGGGTCTCGCTGGGGATGAAAAAACTCCGTGGCTCAAAGCCGGGTGCGTCCAGCTAACGCGCGCTGGATGGTGAGTTCGTCTGCGTGTTCGAGTCCACCCCCAGCTGGCAATCCTTGGGCCAGGCGGCTGATTGTGATGGGGAATTCGCGGAGTAATTCGGCAAGATAATTGGAGGTCGCTTCCCCCTCCACGTCCGCTCCCAGTGCCAGGATGATCTCGGCAGGATGCTCCGTTTTGATCCGTGCAAGCAGGGCATTAATACGGAGGTCGTCGGGGCCAATGTGGTCCAGGGGCGAAATACGGCCGCCCAATGCATGATATCGACCACGAAAAGACCCGGTGCGTTCCAGCGGAAGGATATCCGTGGCTTGTTCAACCACGCAGAGGAGGGCGGTATCGCGACCCGGGGCTGCACAAATTTCGCAAAGAGGCGCGGTCGCAAAAAAGCCGCACATTTGACACGGCTTGATTGTTTGGGTGGCTTCGCAGAGAGCCCGCGAAATCTCGAGGGGGCGGGCATCGCGGGATTGGATCATCCACAAGGCGATCCGTTCGGCGCTACGCGAGCCGATGCCGGGCATCCGCTTGAGTTCGCTGACCAGCATTTTGAGACCGGGTGGGTAATCGACGGGTTTCATCGGTGCTAGATTCGGGGGCGATCGATTTCGAGCGCCGGGAGCCCTTCTCGAAGCTGGGCAATGCGACGAAGATAAAATTCAATCGGGCCATCCTCAGATCCATTTGGCCGGGCCTCGTCGAAAAGCGCCAGCGCCTGGTCCCAGAGCTGTTCGCGATACAAAACAATCGCCTTCCAGAATAAATCACGGCGGGTCCGTTGCTCGGCGGTGAGTCCATTTTGCAAAGCGAGCAATTCGTAAACTTCCTCGCGCACCTGCTCGCGGGGGCGGCGTTGGATTAATTCCATTGGCCGCACTTCCAGGGTCGTTTCCGCCTGGGCAAAGGTCGCAGCGCCAATCAAGAGTCGTGATCCATAAATCGTGTTGGCAGCGCAAAGACGCCGGGCGAATTCCACCGGCTCACCAGCCACGCTGAAACTTCCCAACCGGCTGGAACCATACGCTGCCACAACGATCTCTCCTGAGTTCACGCCGATCCGGAAATCGAATATCTGCTGGTAAATCCTGGCGCACTCCGCATTAACGGCGTCCAGGTGGCGGGAGAGGGCGAGGGCACAGGCGCAGGCGGCGATGGCGTGGGATTGGTCTGCCAGAGGAGCGCCGAAAACAACACGGAGACTTTCTCCATCGCATTCATCCAGGTAACCACCGCGTTCGACCAAAAAATCGGCCGCATTGCGCAGAAAAGCGTTATTGAGCGCCACATAATCCGGCACCGGCAAGGCATCCGCCAGGGCCTCGTGATTGAAGATTTCACAAACCACCATGCTCGCCTCGCGCCGTTCCCCGGCGAAATCCAAGGGCGTATCGGAATTGACCAAGGCCGCGAACGTCCGCTCGGAAACGCGCTCCCCAAACATTTCCCGGACCAACCGCTTGCGCAGACCGGCCTCGCCACGGCTGTAGAAGAGCGCTGCTGCGAACCCTGTCGCGATTGCCAGCAGTGCGCCAAATGGTGAGAACCAGATTCCGAAAAGATTGAGGAGCACGCTGGCGGTGATTACTTGCGCAAATCCGCCTGCGGCGATGATCCATTTTAGCGAGGTGCGGTTAATGTCGATGGTTGTCCAGGCGATCCCAAAAGCCAGGAAAGCAGTGACACAATAGAGGAGACTGCGGCTCATGGGCGCAGCCCCGTGGCCAATTAGTTGCGCCCAGGCCAGATCCAAACGCTGAAAAGCGCCGCCCTCTTGAAGCGCCGCAACGCCGGCAAGAATTAGGAGGCCGATGAGAATGGTAACTTTGAAGTATCGCACAGGGGATGTTGGGAATCTAAGCACGCACTTCCAAGCAGGTGCAACATTTCGACTGAAAAATGCGGCGCGGCGTTCCTGACTGGAGGGAACGAATCGAGTTTCGGGGCTGGACCGAGCCAAAGGGGTGGCCGGTTTTACGCGGGGTGCCGCCGCAGTGTAACGCGGGGCGGGATCATCGCTTTGATCCAATGCTGGCCGCAATCAAATGCCGACCTCAGCGGCAAGCAAGATTCCGGCGGCTTGCCCAGGAGCTGTTCTGAGATCCCGCGTTTATAAAAGCTCGGCGCATGCGTGGCTCTCGATCACCCCTTTGTCGATCGCATACCGTGTCAGCCCCGCCGTCTGGTGGATGTCCAGTTTATCCATGATCCGCTGGCGATGTTTCTCCACAGTCTTGATGCTGATTCCCAACTCCGAAGCGATTTGCTTGTTGGCGTATCCTTCGGCGATCAACTGGAGGACTTCCAGTTCCCGGGATGTCAGCGCGACCTTGTTCCTGCTCGCAGGTTCGCCGTTGGTAAAGTTTCTACGGCAGTTGTCTCGAAGTCGCTTCGCAATTTCAGGGCTGAAAACCGCATTGCCCTTATTTGCTTCCACGATTGCGTTGATTAACTCGCGGGCGGCCGTCTGCTTTATCAAATAACCCGTCGCTCCGGCCTCGATCACTTGCCTCACGTAATCTTCGTCCGTGTATGAGGAGAGGATGAGGACCTTGGTGTTGGGGAGGTCGCGGATGATTTGACGGGTCGCTTCCAGTCCGTTGAGCGAGGGCATGGCGAGGTCCATCAGGATGACGTCCGGGCGCAGATCTCGCGCTTGCTGCAATGCCTGGCGGCCGCTCTCCGCTTCTCCAACAATATTGATCCGCGTGTCGCTTTCCAGCAATGCCCGCAAGCCTTGGCGCACAATGGTGTGATCCTCCGCCAGCAGGAGAGTAATGGGCGGCATCGGTTTGACCCCCAGCGCTCGCACGGGTGTCCGGGCCACCGCATTAGTCGCCTTGTCCTCAAGCGGCGTCTCCCATCGCGCCGCCCGGGTTGGTTCCAATTGCTCTGTATTCTCGGCTTTCATGTCAGTTCCCCTTTGCTCCCTGCACTCTGGGGCATTCGCGGTCAGTGAAATACGGGGTTTTTACCGTAGGGGTCATCCTTTTAAGCGGTTAATGGAAGGGTGCACGTGAGGGCGCATCCGCCCTCCGCTGTTTCACTGATCACAACCGTCGCCCCGATAATATGCCCGTGGTATTTGATGAATTGAAACCCCATTCCTGAACTTTGGTCGAACCCAGCCCTCAACCCTCGCCCGTCATCCATAACGCTGACGCAAAGTTCACCGTCGCTTCGGATGCAGCGAATGATGATTTGGCTGGCGTGCGCGTAAGCGATTGCGTTGCGAAAGGCCTCTTGCACGATGCGGTAGAGATGCAGGGCGCGGTCATCGTGGCCCGCTGTTAATGGATTCTCGCAATTGCACTCAAAGAGGCAGGGCACCCGGCAGAGTTCCAGTGAGCGCCCCGCAAGGCTTCGTAACTCCGATACAAGTCCGTGGATTTCGAATTCCGGTGGATAAAAACTGTGTTCCAATTCCTGGGTCTGGGAAAGGGCGTCGCCCAGTAATTTGCGGATCTCAATGGCCTTGGCAGCCTCGATGGGAAGCTCCCGTTGCATATGCCGGGCCAGACTTTCCGCCAGGAACGAAATCGCCACCAATTGCTGGCCAAGGCCATCGTGGAGTTCCTCGGCGATTCGGGTCTGCGCATGCTCGCTTGCTTGAAGAACTTCGCGCTCCAATCTTTTGCGCTCCGTGATGTCGTCCCCGACGACGAGCACCCCTATCGGATCCTGAGCCGGACTGAGGACCCTGCTTGCAGTCCATGCAATGGAGCGCCGTGCATTGGAATGCTCCCATTGAAGGACTGGAGGATCACCGGCCAGGAGGCTGTCAAAATGAGGCTCTCCCATTTTCCAAAACTTGTTTTGCCCGACGAGGTCAAAGACATTCTTTCCCAGCGCCGAACTGCGAGGATGCTGAAACGCAGTCTCCGCTTTGCGATTCCACTCCAGCACCCGCCGCTTGGGGGAAAGAAAGATGATGATTCGCTCTGAAAATTCCACCAGCACTTGAGACTGCAGCTCGATGTCGCAAGCCCGACGTTCCGCCCGTTTTCGACGGGCGCGTTCGCGTTCCAGGCACCTGCCCAGGTCACGGAACTGAACCGCGAGCAAGGCGGGCGATTTCGCGGTCCCATTCTGAAGGCTGGAGCGTCGTGGAGGCATGAGGAATTCATTCGTTAGCAATTCTCTTTCGTTAGCGATCACTGCTGCGGCCACCGGATATCCGTCTAGGGGGATCCGGCGAGAGGATGGCGAAATATCGGGATTTCGCGTGGCCCTTTTCACCGCCGACGCAATTTGCCCAGCCGCCAGGCGAGCGAAATCTCCGAAAAACGGGCGCCGTGAAATTTTTTGAAAAAGCCGATTGACCTCAAAAGAATCTCCGGTAGTTTCCACTCCCCCGCTGAAAAAGGCGGGAACCGGATCTAAAGATTCGGGCAGCTCTTT
>JAYUPM010000364.1:0-3337 GCA_043760145.1 Spartobacteria bacterium | reverse complement strand
CGAAAGTCTGCGAGGTTCTTTTTTCCACAATTAGAACTCCGAAGGCTGCGCCCAACCCAATCGTGGTCTTTGGGCTGTAATCATACGTCACGAAATTGGTGGCGATAAACCCGGATGAACTTGTTCCAGTGGAGAAACTACGCACGGGGAGAGTAAGATCCCATTCCAACCGGGTCTTGGGGGCGAGTTGATAGCTGCTTGTCAGGGCAACGGTAAGTAAGTCGCGTTCCACCGCCGATCCGGTATCACGACTGGCCCCTGAGAGTGATGTGAACTGGACTCCGAGCCCGAGGTCGAGCCGTCCCAGGTGCAACGCGCCGCGCAGCGACAACGCCTGGTCCAATGGGCTGCCCTCCTCTTTGTCTCCCGGGACGCGGAAACTGGCGCCGTAATTTAAACTGAGGTCTACCGTCTTACTCGGATCACCGAGTCTCATCGCGACCGAAAATGCCGCAAGGCCGTATCCGTCCACTTCCTTGGCTTTATCATCCTTTGTGCGCTCGAAGTTTGCGCCAAGGCTTATTGTCGGTTGAAAGATCACCGGCCCCAATTTCAGCCCCGTCTGCTGGAGCACGGTTCCGCCAATGTAAAATGCGCCGTGCGGATTCGGGATTCCACCAAGGCCATCCCTGAAGTATTCGGCATTGGTTTGAGCCTGGCTGATGGCCGAGCGGGCCAGCGGATCGTCACGAAACGGAATAAAAGTGGGAAGCGGCGGCGTAATAAGCGGAGTGCCGATTGGTTCCAGGGGCGCCGTTGTGCTGTGAAGCCCCGGGTCGGGCGTAGTCCAGAGGCGGGTCCGTGGATCCTCGGGCAACGTCTCCATTAAAGCGGGTTCGTCAAGAACCGGCGGCTCGCGAAGTGGGAGGGGAGGGGTTTCCGGTTCAGCAGGCGCAACCGGTTCCGCTGGTTCCGACGGTTGAGCCGTAACTTCCGCAGTTTGCGGTTCCAGTGATGTTTCGACCGCTGCAAATGCGCTGCTGGTAACAAGCAGGAGCGTGACAATGGGCAATGCACAGAACTGTTTATATGGGAAGTTCATGATCCGGTGTTTGGGACAATAATGAGCAGTGTGATGGCAGCTAAAGACCCAAACGCGCCCCGAAGGATTGGGCAGGGGCGGCTCTGAGGGGGGTCTCTTCATCGTCCTTCGTCCTTCGTCCTCGGTTTCTTTGTTCAAACTCGAGGGACGAGGGACGAGGACGAGGGACGAGGACGAACTCGACGACGAGTGAGAGTCTACACGTCGCTCTCCACCAAACGATGGCGCATCGCGTAATGCATTAACTGGGAGTTGTTGCGGAGACGCATCTTTTCCAGGATCCGGACCCGATAAGTGCTGATGGTTTTCACACTCAGTGAAAGTTCGCTGCCGACCTCTTTGACTGTCTTTCCAAAAGCCAGGAGACACATGACCTGGTATTCGCGTTCGGAGAGGGCGTCGTGGGCGGCACCGAGTTGATCGTGTTCAAGGTGCAAAGCGAGCCGCTGGGCAATGGATGGGGTGATATATTTGTCCCCGCGCAAGGCCGCCTCCACACTGCCGACGAGCTCCTCGCCTATCCCCGTTTTTTGGATGTAACTTGCCGCCCCAAGCTTGAGGACCCGCAAAGCCATTTGTTCCTCCGGGTAACTGCTTAGAATAATCACCGGCACCTTGGGTATCCTGTCGCGGAGTTCGCGAAGCACATCGAGGCCGCCGCGTCCCGGCATGCTGACATCAAGTATGATCACATCCCACGGCTCTTTGTCCGAGATGTCGAGCGCTTCGTGCGCATTCGATGCGTCTCCGAATATAATGCACTCGAAGTGTTCCGAAAGAACCGCCTTGAGTCCTTGCCGGAGCAGATAGTGATCATCAACGATCAGTATCCGGATCCAGGTTTCACCAAATTCGTGAGTAGTCATGTGGAGTGTGTGGTGAAGTTATAAGGTAAATCACTTCCCGGCTTTACCCGGAGAGTGCCATGACCGATGGATGCGCGATCTCGGCCTCAACCTGCCGCCCGAGGAACTCAACCAGCACCCGGACCCGTTCCTTGCCGGGAAGCGCCTGCGTGATGACCGCTTCCAATCCGCGCAATGCCCCGTCGGCGATCTCCACCTTGTCACCCACCCGGGCATCCTTCTGTTTTGATGGGACTTGCCCGCACTCGATCCATTGCCGGATCCCGTCGATGATTTCGTTTTCGAGGCGGGCGTGACGTCTTCCGAATTGGAGGATACTTGTGACCCCCGGCGAATATTGGACCCGGATGGAGTGGGCAGCGAGGCAGAACCGGGCGAAGAGGTATCCGGGAAACAGCGCCTCCACAAACCACTTGGGCCCGCGGACCGTTGGCCGCTTGAAACGGATTCGCGGACAGTAAACCTCCATGGAATCGATGAGTTGAAGGTGAACCGCCGCGATATGTTCGTGCTTGGGTTGGGTCCGCACACAGAACCAAGCCAGTGAGTCAGGATTCTCGTTCTCCATATGGGCCCAATCATGCATGGCGCGGCGTTTGGGTGAATACGGGGTTCACCCCATACGGTGGGTGTTCAGTCGGTCGTCCTAGTCCTCGTCCTAGTCCTTTGACCTGTTCTCATGAGGAACGCCCGGATAAAAGCGGACCCGGAGGCGAAGGAATGCAAAGGACGAAACCACAGGCATCCCATAGGAAGTCGGAAGAAAGGTAGGAAGATTTGGGGTGGAAACATTTTCTTGCCACAGCCATCCCACAGAGGAGAACTTTTTAACCACGGATAACGCGGATGATCGCGGATGGGGACACCGCCGAACCAAGCCCTTCCCGTCTTACTCTTTATCCGCGTCAATCCGCGCTATCTGCGGTTCAAAATTCCGGAGCTGAGAAGAAGTTCAACCACAGATAACTCAGATTATCGCGGATGGGGACACTGCCGAACCAGACTTTTTCGGTCCGGGTTCTTTATCTGCGTCTATCTGCGTAATCTGTGGAAAAATGTGAGGTGTCACTTACCGGGGTTGCCGGCAAAAACTCGCAATCGACCTCCTGTGAAAACCACCCGCCACCCCTTATAGAATCAAGACTCCCGCCCCGTTTTTTCCACCCTGTGGGATGCTAGTGGGACGAAACCAGAATGGCGAATGACGAGTGGGGCTACTGGCTGTCGATCGGCAGCGTCTATTCATGGACGCCGAGCGCGAACAGTTCGAAAGGGGATTTTAACGCAGAGACGCAGAGGTGCAGAGTTTTTCTTGGGGGAACCGGGAAATGGACGCCGTTCGTCATCGACATTCTGGTTTCGGCATTTCCCCAACCCTCTGCGTCTCTGCGCCTCTGCGTTAAAATCCCCTTCCGGCTCCGGCGAGTTC
>JAYUPM010000363.1:0-3339 GCA_043760145.1 Spartobacteria bacterium | reverse complement strand
CAATTTCAGGAATTGCACGATAACCTCAGCAAGCTGGCTGCGGAGTTTGCTGACTTCGTGGCCCGGTTCCCGCATGTGGAAGCCGTCAGCCTCGGCGGCGGGATTCCGCATAATTACCGCGATCCTCTAGCCCAGATTCCTTTGGCTCCCCTGAAAGCGCTTTTTGCTGAATGCCGGGAGAAGCTTTGCGCAGCTGCCCAACGCCCTATTCGCATGGAGATCGAGCCCGGTCGTTATTATGTGGCGCCGGGCTGCGCATTAATCACCCGGGTCGCTGATGTGAAATCAACACGGACCAACGAAAAAGGGCGCGGTGCCAGCTTCGTGATGGTCGATGCCGGCTTTGTCGATTTGGTCCGCCCCGCCATGTATGGGAGTTATCATCGGATCGAGGTGGTCGGCAAAAATGATTCGGCGGAGAACCAGGAGATTGTCGTGGCCGGACCGTTGTGTGAGAGCGGCGACATCTTTACCCGTGACGAGGCGGAGCTGCTTGTCCCGCGTTCGTTGCCGAAAGTGGAGCCGGGCGATCTGCTATTGATTCGTGACGCGGGTGCTTACGGATACGCGATGAGCAGTAATTATAATTCGATCGGCAAAGCGCCGCAGCTTTGGTTGGAGGAAGATGGGAGCGTCGAGATGATTTCCCGGCGCGAAGGCTTGGATGATTTGCTCAAGGCCGAAACCAGCGAGCCCATCCTATGACGCCATCATGGATCGGACCGATCGGTCCGATCTGACCGATCTCCGCCCTCCGCCCTCCGACCTCCGCCCTCCGACCTCCGACCTCCGACATGAATCTGTTAGACGAGTTGCAATGCCGAATTTTGCCGGGCGACGGGGCAATGGGAACGGTTCTCATGGAACGCGGCGTTTCTCTGGAACGCTGCTTTGAAGAGCTTTGCGCGAGTGCGCCCGATCTTGTCCGCCGGGTCCACGAGGATTACATCGCGGCCGGGGCGCGCGTGATTGAGACCAACAGTTTTGGCGCCAACGCAGTGCGCCTTGCCAAACACGGCATGGAACATCGGGTCCGGGAAATCAACGTCGCAGCGGCTCAACTGGCGCGGGAATGTGCGGGAAAGGGCGTTTACGTTTCGGGCAGTGTCGGGGCGCTTGGAATCACGGCGGAACAAGCGCGGCTCCAGGGGATCGACCGGGCCAAAGTGTTTGCGGAGCAAATGAGCGCCTTGCTCGAGGGCGGCGTGCAGCTCATCCAGTTGGAGACATTCCTTGATCTCGAAGAATTGCTCATTGCATTGGCCGTGAAACATTCATTGGGCGATTGCCCCGTCATCTGTTCGCTCTCTTGCAATGAAGAAGGTCGGCTTCCCAATGGCATGCCCGTTGCCGAAGGCTTTGCAAAATTGCGGGCGGCGCGCGCCGATATTGTCGGCGTCAATTGTGTGAATGGACCGCGGGCAATGGTCCGTCTTCTGGAGCATGTGCCAATGGAAGGACTCGTCTCCGCTTATCCAAACGCGGGGTATCCCGAATATCACGAGGGACGCTTTCTTTATTTCACGACCCCGGAATATTTTGCGCAGGCGGCGGTGGCGCTTGCTGAACGCGGTGCGCGCTTGATTGGCGGCTGTTGCGGGACCGGTCCGACCCATATCGCGGCGATGGCCGCCGCGCTCAAAGACTTTGCGCCTAAGGTGCATGCGGTCCGGCAACCCGCTGAGTTGCCGAAGATTTCTGTCATTGAGGCGGAGGGAGCTGGCGCGAAGGATTTGGCGGCCGCGTCGCCTCCGCTGACATTGACAGAAAAAATCGCGCAAGGCCGCCGGGTGATTGTGACCGAGTTCGATCCGCCTAAGACGTTGGACCTCGAGAAATTTTATGCCGGCGCGAAGGCGCTTCACGAGGCGGGCAATGACGCCATCACGATGGCAGACAATTCACTGGCGATCCTGCGCGTCAGCAATCTCGCGGTCGGGGCCGTGTTGCGGGAACGTTTCGGGATTACGCCTCTGCTTCATCTGAGTTGCAGGGATCGCAATTTGCTCGGACTCCAGAGCGAGTTGATGGGAATGACGGCGCTTGGCATCCGGCATGTCCTTCCGCTGACCGGGGATCCGGCCAAGGTTGGCGATCATCCCGGGGCAAAGTCTGTCTACGATGTCACTTCGATCGAGTTGATCCGAATCATTGCCCAGCTCAACGAGGGATTGAATGCGAATGGAAAATCAATCGGTGGCGGCACCGGGTTGGTCGCGGGATGCACGTTCAATCCCAATGCGCGCAATATCGACGCCCAACTGGCCCGGCTTGAACGGAAGATCGCAGCCGGCGCCCAATACATCATGACCCAGCCGGTGTTCGATCCCGCGCTGGTGAGGGAAATGGCGCGCCGCTTAAAGGAATTCCAGGTCCCATGTTTGATGGGCGTTTGGCCCCTGCTCAATGGAAGGCAGGCTGAATTCCTGCATAACGAGGTGCCCGGAATTGTGATCCCCGAATCGGTGCGCGACCGGATGCGCGGCCAGGAAGCCGTCGAAGGACGCAAACAAGGAATGGCGATTGCAAAGGAAGTCGCATCGGAAATCCTCCAGCATTTTCCAGGGATCTATCTGATGACTCCATTTCTGGTTTACGAAACCACTGTCGAGCTCACTCAGTTTGTTCGAGCACAGCCGGGTGCCGGCTCATGAACAATGTCCGCCGTTTCATGCTGCTCCAATGCGCCGGGATTGTGGCCCTCGCAATTCTGCTGGCATGGGCGATCCGCAGTTTCCCGATTCTTGATTGGATCACCTCGCTTCAACACCGGATCGCTCAAATCGAGATTTGGGGCCCCGCGCTTTACCCGCTTCTTTTTGGAACCTGCAACGTGCTTCTGCTCCCGGCCGGAGTCCTGGCAATTGGGAGCGGGCTTTTCTTTGGGCTCTGGTGGGGATTTTTTCTCAATGTGCTCGGAAGCCTGCTGGGTGCAGCGGTTGCGTTCTGGATCAGCAGGCGATTGGGGCGGCAATGGATTGAAAAGAAGTTTTTTGGAAAGCGCAAATGGGTCGCGCTGGACCGGGCGATTGCGCGCGATGGCTGGAAGATTATTTTTCTAAGCCAGGTCCATCCATTATTCCCAACGAGTCTTCTTAATTATCTTTATGGCGTGACGCGGATCGGATTCGGGACTTGCCTGCTCTGGGTCGGGCTGGGCCAGGCGCCCGGGCTTTTTCTTTACGCATACATGGGCACGCTTTTGCAATTGGGCATCCGGATCTGGAACGGGCAAAGCCATCCATTGCCTCATTAGTATCTCTTTTGGATCGGCGGCCTCGTGCTCACGCTGGTGGTTACAGCGGGTCTCACAAGAATCGCTTTGCGAATGCTCGCCGA
>JAYUPM010000362.1:0-3345 GCA_043760145.1 Spartobacteria bacterium | reverse complement strand
GCTTCAGAAGCGCCCGGTATTCCGGCCATGGCGTTCCTTCGGTTTTGACCAAAGGCAGCGTGGAACTGAGCAGGAGCCACCCGCCCTGGGATTCGCTGCCGCCAGTGCCGAGGATGACGAGTGAACCTGCGACCGTGGCGTAATGTTTCCAATTCCATCGCAGATGCCGCCAGCTAAAGGCCGCGCCCAGGATGACAAGGACGATCCATATCGGCCGTCCATGCGGCTTGAAACTGATGATGAGGGCGGCGCTTAAAAGAAAAAACAGCAATCCTTTGGGTGTCCGCAGGCGTTGAAGCGGGAGGGCGAGGGCGACAGTTAAGACAAAGGCGGCGAGCACAAAGACTTCCGCGATCATCTCGTGCTCGAACCAAAGCATCCGTGGCCATGCGGCGGCGACAATAGTCACGATGGGAACCCAGACGTTGGGGCGCCGCGTGAGTTGTCCGGCGATCCATCCAATCCCAAGAATCGTGACCAGCCCCACTCCATGCTGGATCGCTGCCGCCAGATTTGCCGGGTTGCCCGGAACCCCAGCCGCCCCTGCAAGGAAAAGGGGATAAAGATACCGCCGCTTCGGGGCGTTCTTAAATTCGCCATGGTTCCAAAGTTTCTCCGCGGTGTGGAAATAAGAATGGCTGTCCGACCCGTAGAACGCTGGAGGGACGGCCACAAGAAACGAGATCCGCAAGACCGCCCCGAAAATCAGCGCCGGAAGGCAGAGTAAAAGGCAGCGGCGAAATGTGAACCCGGGCGGGTCCGTGGCATGGTCGGACATCGCGACGGAAGGTGGCGCTCGCTCCAGAGGCTGGCAATTTGAAATTTGAGATTTGAAATCACAGCCATCCCACAGGAAGTCGGAAGAAAGGTAGGAAGATTTGGGGTGGAAACATTTTCCTGCCTATAATTTTCCTGCCTGCGTTCCCAAAAAATCCATCGTTGAACCCCTGATGGAAATCTCTCACTGGGTCCGCAGATTGCGCAGATTTTCGCAGATGACCGCAGATACTAAGCCCCGGAAGCGTAACGTCATCAGGATTCGAGTGTTTTGAACGCCAGCTTTGCCCGATCTTCATCTGAGGAAATCTGAGGTAATCTGCGTAATCTGTGGAAACATGTGAGGTGTCACTTCCCGGGGTCGCCGGCAAAAACCCGCAATCGACCCCTCGTGAAAACCACCCGCAAACCCTTATAGAATCAAGACTCCCGCCCCGTTTTTCCACTCTGTGGGATGCTAGTGATTTGAATTCACAAGCATCCCACAGAGGAGAACTTTTTAACCGCAGATGGCTCAGATTGGCGCAGATACCGGAAGGAAGAGAATCGTCTACGAGCAGCCGCCTCTCCCTCCCTTCATCTGCGTCCCTCTGAGAAATCTGCGGTTCAAACTCCGGATCTTTTTAACCGCAGATGTTCGCGGATGGGGAGAGAGCCGAACCAGACTTTTTCGGTCCGGGTTCTTTATCTGCGTCTATCCGAGTTATCTGGTTAAAAATTCCGGGGCAGGGAAAGCGCTTTCGGATTGGATTGCGGGTCGGTTCGACAGTCACGAATGCGGGTAATTGGGGCGCTCCTTCTCCTCGGGTTGATGCGGCAGAGGGCGAGGTTTTGGAGTCGTGATGGGGTCTCGCGTGATTAAAGGGATTCTTTTGGAGTGCGCAGAGTTGTCAGGCGTGAATTTCCGTGGTGGAATCGCGCGTTTTCTACGAATCAGAACCGTTTTACTTGACCCTAGGCCCCTTTTAAAAATCCATTTATGAGCACAAAAAAACCACTTAATATCGGCATCATCGGATACGGATTCATGGGACGCACCCATGCAAATGCGTTTCGGAAAGTCAGCAATTTCTTCGATTTACCCTACCAGCCCGTGCTTAAAGCGGCCTGTGGACGGGACCAGTCCAAGCTCAACGCCTATGCGAACCAATGGGGATGGGAGAGCACCGAGAGCGACTGGAAAGCAGTGATCGCACGCAAGGACATTGACGTCGTCGATATCTGCACGCCCAACGATTCCCATGCGGAAATCGCCATCGCCGCCGCCCGCGCCGGTAAAATGGTGATGTGCGAAAAACCTCTTTCACTCGATGGCCCGCAAGGCGAGGAAATGGTCCGCGAGATTGAAAAAGCCGGGGTCGCAAACATGGTTTGGTATAATTACCGCAGGGTCCCAGCGGTTACGTTGGCCAAGCAGATCATCGAGTCGGGCAAGTTGGGCCGGATCTTCCATTACCGCGCGAAGTTCCTCCAGGATTGGACGATCAATGCGGAACTGCCACAGGGCGGGGCAGGGCTTTGGCGCTTGGATGCCGCGGCTGCCGGCAGTGGAGTGACGGGCGATCTTCTTGCCCACTGCATCGACACAGCTTTGTGGCTCAACGGGAGCATCGACACAGTCAGCGCCATGACCGAGACCTTCGTTAAGGAACGCACACATCAGCTTACCGGGCAGATGCAGAAAGTCGAAATCGATGACGCCTGCGCGTTCCTTGCGCGATTTGGAAACGGATCGCTGGCGACGTTTGAATCGACCCGGTATGCGCGTGGGCACAAAGCGCTTTATACTTTCGAGATCAATGGCGAGAACGCTTCGATTGCATGGGATCTCCATGACCTTCATCGGCTCCAGTATTTCGATTACAAGGACGAGAGTCAGGTCCGCGGCTGGCGCTCCATTCATGTGACCGATTCCGATCATCCCTACATGGGGAACTGGTGGGTGCCCGGCCTCCAGATTGGCTACGAGCATACGTTCGTCCATCAGGTCGCTGATTTCCTCCAGGGCATCGAGACCGGCAAGTGGGCTGCCCCAACTTTCCGCGATGCGCTTGAGACCCAGTATGTCTGCGACGCAGTTCTTAGTTCAGGCAAGTCCGGCCAATGGACATCAGTGCCAAAGCTCAAGTAACGTGAGTTTCAAAATCAAAAGGCCGCCCCTAAGAAGGAGCGGCCTTTTGAGCTTTTAGAGAGAAGATAGAGAGAAGAGTTGCAGGCGGAGATTATTTCTTCGGATTGCATTTCTCTGCATCCCACATGGTGGAAAAAATGGGGCGGGAGTCTTGATTCTATAAGGGTTGGCGGGTGGTTTTCACAGGAGGTCGATTGCGAATTTTTGCCGACGACCCCGGGAAGTGACAGCTCACATTTTTTCACAGAGGACGCAGAGGAAGGCACTACTCGCAGCGTCCACGGATTATGGGCTGCCACTCTGAAATATTGGTGATTCCCCCTGTTTCCGGATCTGCCGACCCCTGAGCGACATTAACCGCAAAGAACGCATAGAACGCACAGATCCAGAAGCTTGGAACCCCTTTGCGCTCTTTGTGTTCTCTGCGGTTGAAGTTC
>JAYUPM010000361.1:0-3367 GCA_043760145.1 Spartobacteria bacterium | reverse complement strand
AGCTCCTGGCGCGAGTTAACTACGACGCCAGCAGGAAACTTCGATTCACCATCACAACAGGCCTTGAGTTACGCCAAGCCGAGGAGATCGATCAGTTTACTCCAGTGTTCGGCATCGGGCTCCACTGGAAACTCCGGGAACGCACCCAATTCAGACTCTCCGCAGATCGCCGCGTCGTGAATTCCGCCGGCGCAGCAGCCAGTAACTACACATCGACAAGCGCCATAGCCACTTTGGAACAGGGCATCGGACGCTCCTTCACCACATCGGCGTCAATTGGATACGAGCATGCCGCTTACCGTGGTCTTTTCCGCGATACCCCAAATGATCGTGTGGATCATTATGTATTTGGACAGGTGGGCGTGACCGCGCGCTGGGCGAGGCACTGGAGCAGTTCTGTGGTGTTATCGGCCGGCGAGATCTTCTCGACTAATGAAGACTCCCACTTCTTCCAGGCCGCAGTCTTGACCACATATGCGTTCTGAATACGCAACCCTCATCCCCGGTGGTTCCCTTAGTCCTTTGTCGTATCCGGAATTGCCCTGAACGTTTTGTTGACAACCCCTTAGAAGCCGGTCATTTGGAGAATGACCTTACAGACTTATTTCTCCTGCTTTTTTCATAAAGCGGGCGCGCGCTTTTCGGCTTTCTTATTACCCGGGGTCGGGTTGTTTAAGGCTATTCCCAATAAGACACAACCAACCGGCACGTGGTGTTTTCAGTCTGTTCTCACAAGTCACCTGATTCCCGCCCCAAATCCCGGTCTCTCCGCAGCGTGGCGCTGGTCGTTCCGGACACTTGTCATGGGCGGCATCGCCCTCATGTCCCAGGTCCAGGCGGCGAGTGTCAACCTGGCGTGGGATGCAAGTGCGTCAACTGACGTATCCGGTTATCGGATCTATTTCGGTACATCCAGTAACAGCATGACAAACACCCTGGCGGTCGGCAATACCACCACCACCACCGTCTCCTCTCTAACATCAGGGACCAATTACTTCTTTACCGCAAAAGCAACCAATGCCGCCGGCCTCGAAAGTGCCGGGTCCAACGTCCTCTCATACACTCCACCCAACCCGCCGCCTCCGACCAACACGGCCCCGGTCATGTCGTTACCGGCTGATCAGACAGTTGCCACCGGTCAGACGGTGGGGCCCATTGGCTTTTCGGCAACCGACGCGCAAACGGCCCTCTCCGGCCTCACCTTTAGTGCCATCTCCTCTAATCAAACCCTCGTGCCAAACGGAAGTATCAGCTTCGGGGTTTCCGGAACGAGCCCGACGATAACGGTGGTCCCGGCCGCGGGGCAATCAGGGAGCGCAACCGTTTCGGGAACGGTGAGTGATGGGACCCTGAGCGCCACGGATTCGTTTGTAATCACAGTGAATGCCGTGGGTGGAAGCGGGACCGCGACGGGCGCCTGGCCGGCAACCACTGTTCCCGGTGTAATCGATGCGGGAGCTGATCGATCAGTGGAACTCGGAGTGAAGATTCGCTCCGATGTTTCGGGATTCATCACCGGCATTCGATTCTACAAAGCGAGCACCAACACCGGCACACATATCGGGAGCCTCTGGAGTGGCACCGGAACCAAGCTTGCATCGGCAACGTTTACTGCGGAGACCAGTTCCGGATGGCAGCAGGTAACGTTCGCCACGCCGGTGCCGATCACCGCCAACACAGTTTATGTGGCCTCTTATCACTGCAACACCGGCCACTATAGCGCTGATGAAAGCTTCTTCGCCACTGCGGGCGTGGATAATCCGCCGATTCATGCACTCAAGAGCGGGGTCTCGGGCGGGAACGGAGTCCATGTCTATGGCTCAACCCCGGCATTCCCGACTCTCACATGGAACAACTCGAATTACTGGGTTGATGTCGTGTTCAAGTCCGGAACCACAGGAACACCACTCTCCGTTACAACGGCATCTCTAGCCAATGGGACGGTCAATGTGACTTACTCGGCGACTCTGGCGGCTAACGGCGGGGTCTCACCCTATGCGTGGTCAATGGCCAGTGGGACGCTGCCAGCCGGTCTCGTGCTCAATGCCGCCACCGGGACGATCACGGGCAATCCGACCACTGCCGGGACTTCTAGCTTCACAGTCATGGTCAGGGATGCGAGCAATCCAGCGCAGAGCCTTACGAAGCCACTCACCATCGTCATTGGCGCAACCCCGACAGCGCTCAGCATCTGGCCGGCCACGGCAGTTCCAAAACTCATCGATGGAGGGGCGGATAGCTCGGTCGAACTCGGGGTGAAATTCCGCTCCGATGCCGCCGGATACATCACCGGGATTCGCTTTTACAAGGCGAGCACCAACACGGGGACCCACACCGGGAGCCTATGGAACAGCACCGGAACCCGCCTGGCTTCGGCCACGTTTTCGGGCGAGACCGGATCGGGATGGCAACAAGTGAAGTTCGCAACCCCGGTCCCGATCAGCGCCAACACAGTGTATGTGGCCTCTTACCATGCCAATACCGGGCACTACAGCGCCGATGTAAACTTCTTCGCAACGACAGGGGTCGATACTCCTCCACTCCACGCCCTAAAGAACGGTGTTTCGGGCGGAAACGGTGTCTATAGCTATGGCACAAACTCGGTGTTCCCGACACAAACATGGAATACCGCCAACTACTGGGTGGACGTGCTCTACCAATCGGGCCTGTGATGGGATCACACATAATCCATCGCGCGGATCGGTTCGTTTTCCACGATACCAGCATTCTTCGATCCCTGGTTGAGTGAGAAGGCGGCAATAAGGGCCCGGAGCTGCTCGCAAATATACTGCTGATCTTCAGTCGTGAGCTGGTGATAAAGCGGCAGCAGCAGACACTCTTCCTGGGCATGTTCACTTGCGGTAAGCGGCCCAATCGAACGCCATGGTTCCCTATCGTATGCTGGTTCCCGATGCGCACACATGATCCCGCGCCGGGTTGCGATCCCCCGGTCCAGTAGGCCCTGCATCACTGATCGCTGCCCGATCCCATCGGGTAATCGCACACAGTAACTCTGCCAGTTGCTGCGCGCCCATGCCGGCTCCGAGGGGATACCCAACCCAGGGATGTCGCCAAGCAGCTCATCGTATCGCGCGGCCATTGCCCGCCGGCGATGCACCAGCCCCGGTAGGCGTTTGAGCTGTTCCCGCCCAATCGCAGCCTGCACATCCGTGAGCCGGTAGTTGTATCCCATCTCCGCGTAGTTCTCGAAGACCACCTCATTCGCCCCATGACGAACCGAGTCCCGGACAGACATGCCGTGTTGGCGCCACAATCGGAATTGATCGTCCCATGCCTTGTGTTTGGTCGTGATCATGCCGCCGTCGCCGGTCGAGAGCACCTTGCGGGGATGAAACGAAAAACAGGC
>JAYUPM010000360.1:0-28378 GCA_043760145.1 Spartobacteria bacterium | reverse complement strand
AGATTTAATCAGCGGTTCCTCCAAGATCCATCGCCTACTCTTCCTTCACTGAATTTATAAACGCCCTTGAGCATGCTGGAGAGCTCCAGCGAATCCGGGGGCCAGTCGCCACGGAATTGGAGATCACCGAGTTTGCCGACCGGGAGATGAAGTCGCCCGGTGGAGGCAAGGCGCTTCTCTTTGAGCAACCGACAATCAACGGGGTCCGATCAAGTTTCCCGCTGGCGATCAACACGATGGGCTCCCACCGGCGAATGGCCATGGCGCTTGGATTGGAGTCGATCGAGCAACTCGCCGCGCAGATGCAGCTCCTGGTTAAGGCCAAGCCGCCCACCAACCTGAAGTCCGCATGGAACCTCGCCATGCAAGGACTCGACCTTCTCCATGCCCGGCCCAAACATGTGAAGAGCGGGCCGTGCAAGGAAGTGATTCATCGGTTTGATCAAGGCCCCGTTGCGAAAGGCGCCGCATCCCTGCCGACCCTGCTCGATCTCCCGATCCTTCAATGCTGGCCCAAGGACGGCGGGCGCTTCATCACTTTCCCTTGCGTCCATACTCGCGATCCCGACACCGGCGAACGCAATCTCGGGATGTATCGGATGCAGGTTTACGATGAACGTTCCACCGGGATGCATTGGCAGGTCCACAAAGTCGGGGCCCGCCATGGCAAAGGTTACTACGAACGCGGCGAGCGGATGCCCGTGGCCGTCACAATCGGCGGCGACCCCGCTTACACTTTTGCCGCCACCGCCCCCCTCCCCGATGGCCTCGACGAAATTCTGTTCGCCGGGTTCATCCGCAAAAAATCCGTTCCCCTTGTGAAGTGCGAGACCATCGACCTCGAGGTTCCCGCCGATGTCGATTTTGTCCTCGAAGGATATGTGCAACCCGGCGAGACCCGCCCCGAAGGCCCGTTCGGCGATCACACCGGCTTCTATACTCCAGTGGACGACTATCCGGTTTTTCATCTCACGGCGATTACGCATCGGCACGAGGCGCTTTATCCGTGCACCGTGGTCGGGATTCCGCCGATGGAAGATTTTTACATGGGGGGCGCCAGTGTCCGGGTTTTTCTACCGATCTTCAAAATGAACTTCCCGGAGATTGTGGACATTGCACTGCCGGCAGAGGGGGTGTTCCACAACCTGGTATTTGTATCAATCCGCAAACAATATCCGTGGCAGGCGTATAAGATCATGCACGGGCTCTGGGGGATGGGGCAGATGATGTTTAGCAAATACATCATCGTGGTGGATGAAGATTGCGACGTGCATAATACGAGCGAAGTGCTCTTCCGGCTCTGTGCCAATACGGATCCCCAGCGGGATAGCACGTTTATTAAAAGCCCGTGCGATGCATTGGACCACGCCCAAAGCGTTCCGTGCATCGGTTCTCACATGGGGCTCGATGCGACCCGCAAGCTTCCAGGCGAGGGGTATTCCCGGGCATGGCCCGAGTTGCTCAAGATGGACCCGGCCGTCCAGGCGCGGGTCGCCTCGCTCGTCAGGGCTGCCGCAATCGACAGGTAACGAGCGGGCGTCGCGTTCTGCTTCTACGATTTAAGATGTCCGGAGACCAACTTGGTCATCTCGAACATACTCACTTGCTTCTTACCATTGAAGACCGCTTCCAATGCCGCATCGGCATCGATAAGCGTGCGCTTCTTCTCGTTCTGAAGCTTGTTTTTCTTGATGTAGTCCCACAGCTTTTTGGTCATTTCGCTGCGGGGAAGTGGTGTGGATCCAACGATGAGGGCGAGCTTTTCGTCGGGCTGAACAGGTTTCATCAGCGCGGCGTTCGGTTTACGGGGAGTCTTTTCGGCTTTGGGCATGCCGGGCTTACTAAACGGATACGAACGCTCAATCAACAAGTTATTAGGGTTGTTTTTTCAGGGGCCTCCCATCCTTTTCCTTGACGCCCACTCCTCTGATGCCGCCCCCGTCCGATTTTCGAGGTCCCCGCCCCGCTTTTGTTCAATGACGAAACCAGGGAACCGCTGAGTAAAGCCGGGAGGGAAAAAGTAACCGCGAATGGACGCTAATGAACGCGAATAAAGGCGTGGGGACTGGAACCGTTATTTTCGATCCGCCTCTGTTTGATTCCGTCCGGCATTCGCGTCCATTTGCGTTCATTCGCGGTTAACAAAGCCCCTCTTCCGAATAAATCAGCGGTGCGATAAGCGAACCGCTGATTAAACCCGGGGAGGAAAAGAAACCGCGAATGAACGCTAATGAACGCGAATAAAGGTATGGGCATCGGAGCCGACATTTTTGATCTGCCTCTGTTTGATTCCGTCCAGCATTCGCGTCCATTAGCGTTCATTCGGGGTTAACAAAGCCCCGCTTCCGATTAAAATCAGCGGTTCAATGTCGGTTCGTCATTTCCCCCCGCCAATCCTCCAGAGATGCGATTCGGATCGGATAAATAGCGCCCCGTCCTGGACCGCAGCCGAGGCCAGGGTGCGTTCGCCAAGATCGTTTGTGGCAAGAAGCTGGAAGCTTTTGCCCGCCTTGATCACATGACCCACGCCGGTTTCATTTTGAAAATAAATCCGCCCCTCGGCAACGAACGGGGATGCCGAAAAATCGCCGCCCAATCGTTCGGTCCAATGAACTGTGCCGGTGCGGGCATCCGCGCAAGTGGCGATGCCGCCATCGGATACGAAGTAGAGTTCATCGCCGACGACCAGCATTGAAGGGGTGCACGGGGCTCCCTTGCGAATGGTCCATGCCACATGAGTCGCCGTGACATCGCCGGAGGCACCCTCGGGCTTGATCGCATGCACAACCGGGACATCGAATCCGGAGCTCACAAAAAGCAAGCCATGGGCAAAGACCGGCCGCGGCACGACTGAATACCCTTCACCGTAAGCCGCCCGCCAAAGCTCGCGGCCATCGACCGGATTGTATCCGCCAACAAACCCGCTGCCCGGGCTGATTAATTGGGTGCCGCCCCCGACTGGAATGACGAGCGGTGTTGAAAAAGAGAACTGTTTTTTTGCGGGAGAATTGCGCGACGTTTTCCAGTGAATCGCGCCGGTTGCGGCATCGAGTCCAGCAAGGAACGGGTCTTTGCCGCCATCGGCGCTGAAGATCAGTGTATCACCTGCAAGAACCGGCGTGCTGCCCGTTCCATGCACCGGGGGATACGCAAGCCCGACCTGCCGCCAAATCACTTTGCCCGTCAAATCCAGGGCGGCTGTCCCCATATGCCCGAAATGCACGTAAATCCGGTTGCCTGAAATCAGCGGGGTGCAACTGGCCAGCGAGTTCTTCCTGTGCATCGCTGCAGCTATCGCCGGCGCCGGTTGAATCGCTTCCACATCCCATACAATTCGGCCCGTCTCCGCATCGAGGCAGATGGCGCGCAGAGTCGGTTCGGCACCCGCTGTGGCACTGACTGCGCTGGTTAGATAAAGGCGGCCCCTGGAAAGAACCGGCGATGACCAGCCATGCCCGGGCACCGCGGTTTTCCACGCGATATTCTCAGTCGCGCTCCATTTGATGGGCACATTCGCAGCAGCCGAATGCCCTTCGCCACCGGGTCCGCGGAACTGGGGCCACTCCGTTTCCCCCGCATAAATGAGGGCCGGAAAAGTGGCGGCGAAAACCGCACCGACAAAGGAGGGGAGACAACGCATGCGCTTTAGTGCGATGGAGCAGGCGCGAATTCAACTTATAAGTCCCATGGTATCTGTTCAGCGTGCCCATCGCGAAGCGCTTTGGGCTATGCACGGAAAAAACTTACCTGGCCCAGTATGCACAGCAATTCGCCCATGAGTTTTGTCATGCGTTGATGGATCATTCCAATGACTGGCGCCTCCCGTGGCATGATGGCGCCAATGCCAACCAGTGGCTGGAGGAAATGGCGATGATACACATCAACTTTTGTCCGAGCGCGGCAGCGGCGGCGTATCTGTCACATGTTCGCCATACTCGGCGGGTAATCGTAACAATACTCTGGTTGAGACTCGTGGAAAGTAATGGAAACTGGCGGCGCAAACAACCTTACAGGACCACCCAAACTCAGACCAACACACACTCGTTACTTCTAACAACTAACAGGCAGACACCACCATTAATACAATGAAACCTTATTTTACAATCCTCGCGGGCTCGATCACCCTTGCTCTTTGCGGTTCGGCGTTTGCCGCCAATGTTGATGTCGTCATCACAGGATCAACGGCATTCCGGGCACAAACCAATCTGTCGATCAGTAAGATTCTAACAAGCCCGACAGCGGTTTATAAAGGAACTGATCTAGGCTCCAGTTCATTTGCGATAATCCGCGGAACAATCGGGGCAGACACAGTAACATTTAAGACATCATGGTCAGGGGCAGTTGGCGGGACCAAGAGTGTGTCCCAGAGTGCAACGGTCCTTACAATCGCCGATGCTGAATTCACCGCAGCAAGCGCTGTGACAGCGAGCGGCACTACCCTTACCGGCGGAACTTCGATTGCGGCAACCGGCACAGTGGCGTTGGTGGCTGAAGTGGCGATGACCGATAACTATCAAGCTTCGACCGCGTTCGCCTCCCCGGTCATGACAGACACGGTAGTGGGTGTGATTGGGTTTAAGTTTGTCGCAAGCAACGGGGCTCCAGCGGGATTGAACAACATCACCCAGCAATTGGCGCAGGCGCTGTGGTCAACCGGCCAGATCCCACTCGCAGTTTTTACTAACAATCCTGCAGACCAGACCATTTCCGTGTTCGCGACAGGGCGCGACCCGGATTCCGGCACACGCCTGACGACCTTTGCCGAATCGGGCATCGGAGTATTCTCGACAGTTCTTCAGTATAAGCCCACGACATCCGGCTCGACTGTAACGGGGCATGCGCCCTATCCAGCGGGCACGACAACAACCGGAATTCCGGTTGGCGTTGGGCAGAGCGGCGAGACAAGCGGAAACACCCTTCGGGATAACTTGAAGAAAACCACGCTTGCCGGGATCAACGGATATTACATCAGCTACATGGGAACCAACGATGCTGACAACGCGATTGCTGGTGGTGCCAAGGAACTGACATACGGCGGGACGACATACTCACTCGCGGCGGTCCAGAACGGTCAATACACCTTCTGGTGTTATGAACACTTGATGTATTTGCCATCCCTAGCTGCTGCCAAAAAGTCCGTTGCAGACGCTCTGGCCACTCAGATCCGGACAGTTGATTCACCGATCCTCCTAAGCACCATGACTGTCTCCCGCGCCGGTGACGGGGCGCTGATTACCCCGAACTACTAAGACCCCGACCTACGACATCTATGAAACGATTTACAATAATGGCTTTGACAGCATTGGGGGGCCTGCTGTCACCCACGCTTTACGCCCAGACCCCTGTTTCCTATGCAAACGGAGATTTGTTGCTCGGCTTCCGTGCAACTGGCGGAACTGGCGCAGCCCAGGATTATTTGGTGAACATCGGGCAGGCATCGCTCTACACAGCCGGGGGAGGTTCATTTACGGTTCCTGGACTTGGGGCGATTCAAGCTGACCTAAGTGCAACCTTCAGTGCAACATGGAATAGCCGGGCTGATGTGTTCTGGAGTATCTCCGGGGCGACAGGCAACTTTGCGGGAGTGGGGGCCGATCCCGCCAAGACGCTATACGCAACGAGAGTCAGGACAGTGCCGGCATCCCAAAACGCTTTGGATGCGCGCTGGACGCGCCGGAGTGAGTCAGCGCAAACAGCGGCAACCGCGAAGATGAGCTCTTTAGCGGGCGCATATAAGACACAATCAGGAACGGCGACAGCCAATAACTCCACGGTCAACAGCCCCGTTGGGGTGATTCAAAACACCACGGACACCAATAGTTACGCATCGTTCCAGAATGGCGGGACAACGGTGAATTCAGGACCGGCCCCGGGCTTCAGCTTCGCGCACTTTAATCCGACCATTGAGGGGACGTTTGCAAGTGGGACTGCGGGATCTGTTCTCGAACTTTACCGGTTGCTGCCGAGCGCCGTGCAAGCGCCCGGCAGATATGTCGGAAAATTCGGGATCGATAACGCCGGGGTTCTGACATTCACACCGGCGTCTCCAGTGGCGATCATTGGTTTGTCATCGGCAACTGCCTCGGTAAGTGAAACAGGGGCCCAGGTCACAGTTACTATCAACCGAACCGAGGATACTTCTGCTGTTTCGGTAAACCTAAGCACCGGTAATGGAACTGCGGTTGCTGGCACTGATTACACCGGACAAACCAATACTGTTGTCGCGTTTGGGGCGGGTGAGATGAGCAAGACCGTCAATGTCCTTGTGGCAAACCGTGCCGGAGTGCAGGGCGACAGGACGTTTACTGTATCACTTTCCAGCCCTTCAGCCGGAGCTGAACTTGATGTTCCAAACATTCAGACAGTCACCGTCCTTGAAGCGGAAACTGCCGTGTCCCTTGCGAGTGCCACGTATCCTGTGGTGGAAAACGTGGCGAGCGGCAAGGTTGTCGCGACTGTATCAAGGACTGGCAATTTAACCGGGAATTCATCGGTTACGCTATCGACAGGAGATGGGACGGCGATAGCGGGAACAGACTACAGTGCAGTTCCGGGAACTGTGGTCAGCTTTATTGCGGGTGAATCGAGCAAGACAGTCGATATCAGTATTGCCAACCGCCTCGGAGACCAAGGCAGCCGGGAGTTCACAGTCAACCTCTCCTCGGTATCAATTGGGACATCATTAATCGCCCCGACCACGGCCACCGTGACGATCAGTGATTTCGTTCCGACCATTCCCGGCACGGTTGCGCTTACAGCGGCGACCTATCCGATCCTCGAAGGCGCGGCGGATGTGACACTGACAGTTACCGCCGCCCGTTCCAACGGCGTGACCGGAGCAATCAGCGTTGATGTGACGAGCACTGGCGGGACTGCCACGACGGGATCGGATTACACCGGTTTACCAGCAACCCTTAGCTGGGCCAATGGCGAGACGGGATCCAAGAGCTTCAATATCACGATCAAAGCTGCAGCAGTCGGCGAGATGGACGAAACCATCGTTATTGCCCTCGGAAACATTGTTGGGGGCGCTTCACTTGGGGCCCAAGACACCGCAACAGTAAGCATCGTCGCCCCGGGAGTTCTCAATGGATCGACAACCAGCCCGAAAGCTAACGCCAAGGTCACCGCATTCGATGACATCACACTGAGCGGGATCGCCACTGCAACCAACGGTGTGAACCGGGTGGAAGTCACCCTCAATGGAGTCCTTGTAGGAACTGCGACGCCATCTGAGAACCGGGACTACTTTGCATGGAGCCTCAACATCACGCCGGAGCAAGGCTCGAATGTCGTCTCCATCAAAGTCATCGATCAGTTCGGAACCGAGCGGATTGTCGGGACCCAAAGCTTCAACTTCGTGCATGTCCGGAAGTTGCTGGCTGGCAGTTACAACGGCCTGGTTACAAAGGAGGCATCTGCCGCCCCGTTTGACTACAACGGTCTCCTTGCCGTGACTGTTTCCACCACTGGCACACTCACCGGAAAGATCACCCTCAGCGGGGTTACCATCCCGTTCAAGGGATCGATCCTAAACAATGGTGATGTCCGGTTCGGCGCAGGGTTTACAACCACCCTGGACCTGCTCAAGAACGGCAGTTCGCTCGGCCTCCTGGCCCTCAATGTTGACCCGAATGGAAGCACCATCACTGGCACAATCAAAACCGGTGGCGCTCTCCTGCTTGCGGAGATCCTGAATGCTGATCACGCCTACTACACATCGAAGCCTTATCCGGAACTGCCGCTGCGCAATGTCCCGAACGCGGTCCTCGATGCGAACTACGAGAAGGGCAAATATACTGCCCTCTTCCAGGCCAACGCAGCGCCGAACAACGGTGTTGCCAAGGCAGGATTCCCGCAGGGATCCGGGGTTGGTCAGATCACCGTCTCCGCCAGTGGTGTGGTGAAGATAGTCGGTAAACTGGCCGACGGATCGGCGATTTCCTATGCCAATGCGCTCTCGGTTAATGGCGAGTGGCCCGTGTTCATCCCGCTCTATGCCAAGAAAGGATTCGTCACCGGCAATGTGGCCTTTGATGATCAACAGTTGGAATCAGACGCCTCATCGGTCGTGACATGGCTCAAGCCGAACACTGGTTCCGCCACTGGCCTCTACCCATCCGGATGGCCAAACGGAATCAGCTCCGACTTCGTGGCATCCAAGTTCGTCGTTGCTAAAGCGCCAACCGCCACGGTCCCGATTCCGCCCAACCCGGACACGGTTCTTGGACTTGGAGCCACAGCCGCGATCAGCGCTTCCACGGCAAATCTCATCCTTGAGATGATCGATGGCGGCCTTGCCACCAAGCACTCCCATGACGTCAGCATTGACGCTAAGAGCAAGCTAACCGTTCTTGGCGCCACAACCGGGGAGACAGGATTTGCTGCAAATCCGAAGGCGGTCTTCGTTGCGACAACTGGAGCCCTGAGCGGCAGCTTCATCCATCCGACCAACTCGAAAACCGTGAAGTTCACCGGAGTGGCTTACCAGAAGACCAACATGGCCTCTGGTTACTTCCACTATATTGCTGGGGGAGGAGTAGCAGAGAGCGGTGCAGTCGATGTCTCGGTGAAGTAATCCGCGACCTAAACACAATCAACCGCAGCCATCGAAAGGTGGCTGCGGTTTTTTGTTTTATAACGGGGAGATCCCAGAGATTAACGCCGAGCCCGGAACTTTTAACGCAGAGACGCAGAGGGTGTGGGAAATGACAAAACCAAAATGACGAATGACGAGCGTGCGTCCTCACGCGCTTGCGCAAGGAGGGGGCGATGGAAAAATGAGGATTGAAAATTTCCCTGCGTTGCCACGTAGAATCCTCCCGGCGCTCTCCCTGTCCCCATGTTTCTGTCACCAATGTTTCTGTCGAATGCCCATGCCCCCTCGGCCTCCCCTATTAGTGTTTATTCGTGTCCATTCGTGGTTGCTTTCTTCGCAGCTTCCGTGGTCCCCATCCGCGTTAATCCGAGTTATCCACGGTTAAACTCCCCGAGAGGTAACGTTGCTTCAGCGCCGCGCTTGACGTTATTACGGGCGTGGTTACGGTTGTCGCATGAACCTGGAACTTAAACTGCGCAAGGTTGGCAATTCGCTCGGGGTCGTCCTTCCAAAAGAGGCACTTGCCCATCTCAAGGCGGAGGAAGGCGACTCGGTGCTGCTTACCGAAACTCCTGACGGTTTTCATGTGAGCGCAACCAATCAGGATTTTGCGAAGACGATGGCGACGTTTGGTGACCTGGCCCAGCGCTACCGGGACACGCTCCGCGAACTGGCAAAATGAAACAGCCTTACTGGCTGACCCGGGAAGAATGCCTGGCGTTGCACGAAATGATGATCTCGCAATTCGGCGGACTTGGCGGGGTCCGCGATGAGCATCTTCTCGATTCTGCCCTCGCCAAACCCCGCAATCTATTCGCATATGGCAAACCGTCCATGGCCAAGCTGGCGGCAAGTTACGCAGCGGGGATTGTGAAGAATCATCCGTTTATCGATGGCAACAAACGCACAGGATTCATGATGGGGGCGGGTTTTTTGGAACGAAATAGCCACCACTTCAAGGCGAGTCAGGCGGACGCGGTGATGAAAACCCTGGCGCTTGCCGCGGGCGAAATGACAGAGGCCGGTTACGCTGCATGGCTCAAAGCCAACTCGAAACCAATGCGCCGTGGTAAGGCTCATTAAACAGTCATGGGCGGCTAAACAGATACGGATGCCGCGGCCACGACGAAGGGTTCACGTGCCTTGGATATGACCGTGGACGCGAAAGCATTTGGGGCTGTGTGAGGCGGCCTCGCTTTTTGCCATGCGGACGATGGCCAAAACGTGGGAGACCGACCCGCCTTACCCGAACTGGCGGGTTTCAGCGAAGGATCATTGGATATATGCCCAGGATCGGATGGATGGTCCGAAGAAGAGTGGAAGAGGAACGCGGAGTCGCGGCATCATGGGTTCATTGAAAAAGTGACCCGGGTTTTGGTTCCGTAAAGAGGGCGGGTGGTTTTTGCCGCATAAATGCGGAACTACAAACCGTGACGGTCTCCCGGGGAATAGTCGCAGGAATGTAACCTGCCTGACATTCCGATGTCATGAGAGAGCGCGAGGGTTGGAGACAGCTACAACAACCTTGCTCCGACCTCTCCGTGCGTATCTTCCAATCCATCTTCAACCAAACCGGTCGGGTCAGGCCCGGTCGTGGATTGGCTCCAGCAGCCCTCTTGTGGCTGGGTCTTCCGTTGATTGGATCTCTTGGTGAAATGAGTGACAGAAAGCCGGAGCCAACCTCGGAAACCAAAAGCGACGAGACGTCGCTGCCACGAGGGGAGATGGAAAAGCCGACGTTGAAACCACTTTATATCCGGCGCTACCGGGTGATCGGCGCGCACGAGTTGCCGCAGATGGAAGTGGAGGAGGCCGTTTATCCGTTCCTCGGACCGGGCCGGACGGCGGATGATGTGGAGGGCGCTCGGGCCGCATTGCAAAAGGCGTATCAGGCAAAGGGTTTTCAAGGTGCCTCGGTCCAAATTCCCGCGCAGACAGGGCGGCGGGGCATTGTGATCCTTGAGGTGAGCGAAGGGAAAGTGGGGCAGGTCCGGGTGAAAGGGGCGCGTTATTTTTTGCCGAGTGTGATCAAGGCGAAAGCGCAATCATTGGCGGAAGGGCGGGCAGTGAATTTCAACGATGTCACCCGGGACATCGTGGCGCTCAACCTTTGGCCGGACCGGCAGGTGACCCCGTCGATGGTGGCGGGCGCGGAGCCCGGGCTGGTGGACATCGATTTAACGGTCAAAGACAAATTCCCGCTGCACGGGAGCATTGAACTTAATAACCGTTACAGCGCGGATACCACACCGCTGCGGCTTTCCGGGGCGCTCAGTTACAATAACCTGTGGCAAGCGGGGCATTCCATCGGCGGCAACTTCCAGCTTTCGCCAGAGGATTGGTCGGAAGTCAAAGTGTTCTCCGGCTATTACATTGCGCGGGTTCCCAACGTCGATTGGCTGAGCCTAATGCTTCAGGCGACCAAGCAGGATTCCAATGTCAGCACGCTTGGAAGCATTGCGGTGGCTGGGCGCGGTGAAGTTTATGGGGGGCGCGCAATCATCACGCTGCCATCGGGGCCGAATTTTTATCAGTCATTCAATGCGGGGTTTGATTACAAGCACTTCAACCAGGCGATTGAGATTGGTGAAACGACGCTGCTCACGCCGATCACATACTACCCGATCAGCGCGAATTATTCGGCGACATGGAGCCACCCGGGGAAGTCGAAGGACGCGGCTGCGCAAGGTGATGCGGCAGCGGCCACCACTTCAGCGCCCCCCAAAAACTCCGTCACCGAATTCAATGCGGGCGTCACGCTCGGCATCCGCGGGGTCGGCAATCGATCCAATGAGTTTGAAAATAACCGGTTCAAGGCCGACTCCAATTTCATCTATATACGGAGCGATCTATCCCATACGCATGAGTTGCCGGGCGGGTTCCAGGCTTATCTCAAGGTGCATGGGCAGATCGCGGATCAGCCATTGGTCAACAGCGAACAGTTTGCAGGGGGTGGACTCGGAAGCGCCCGTGGATATCTGGAGGCGGAGGTGCTCGGTGACAACGCGATTTTTGGGACAGCCGAATTGCGCAGCCCGGCGCTGCTCGGGTGGGGCACGGGGGCGTTTGGGGCATGGGGGAAAAACCAGGAATGGCGGATCTACGCATTTGGGGACGTGGGAGCGCTCTCGATCCACGAGCCGTTGCCGCAACAGGCATCGCACTTCCAGCTCGCGAGCTTCGGAATCGGGAGCCGGATCGAGTTGTCGAATCACTTCAATGGCTCACTCGACCTGGCGATCCCGGCCATCTCGCAGGCAAACAGCCAGGCGGGCGACCTCCTGTTCACCTTCCGTGTCTCCGCTGATTTTTAAAGAATAACTCATGGCAACTTACGGTAATCCCAAGGCTCTCTCTCGGTTCGCACGCGGCATCTGGTTTTGTGTCGTGGCGTGCTGGATGTTTTCCACGCCGGCCCAGGCATGGTGGAACGCGGAATGGAGCGTGCGCAAAAAGATCACGGTCAACACCGGGGCGACTGGTGTTCCACTGACAGACGCTGTTGGAAGCGCCGTTGTCCTTGTGCGGCTTCACCAGGGGAATTTCACATTCACTTCCGCGAAGGAAGACGGGAGCGACCTTCGCTTTGTCGCTGCCGATGAAAAGACGCTCCTCCCATTTCACCTCGAAAAATTCGATGCGCTTCTGAACGAGGCATTTGTCTGGGTCAAAGTCGGCGATATCAAGCCGGGGGCGGAGACGAGTTTCTGGCTTTATTACGGGAATGCTGGGGAAGTGGCGCGGGCAGGGGATCCGAAGGCCACATACGATGCGGACACGCTCCTGGTTTATCATTTCGCGGAGTCCAACGCGGCGCCGCTCGATTCCACAAGCAACGCCAATAACGCCCAGGACAAGGGACGTTCTGCTGAAGGAACATTGATCGGGAACGGTTTGCGCCTCGACGGAAAAAGCGCGTTGAAGCTCCCGGAATCCGCATCGCTCAACTGGAACGAGGGCGCTGCATTGACATGGAGCGCGTGGATCAAGCCGGCGACTCTTTCCCCCAACGCCATCCTTTTCAGCAGACGCGAGGAAGGCGCCGGTTTTCGGATCGGAGTAGATGGAGGGGTGCCATTTTTGGAGATCACGAATGCAGCAGGCACGCAACGGACGGCAGCCGGAACGCCTTTGACAGCGGGGACATGGCGGCATCTTTCGGTGGTGGTATCCGGCCAGGCGGTGACACTTTTATTGGATGGCGAAACTTACGGCACATTGCACGCCGCCCTGCCCGCATTTAAAAGCATCGCGCTGCTTGGTGGCGAAACGGTTGCCGCAGCCACTCCCGCTGATCCGACTGCCGCTGGCTTTTCCGGCGAACTCGATGAACTTGAGATTTCGAAGATTGCGCGCCCACTCGGTTATTTGAAACTCGCCGCGCTCAGCCAGGGGACTGGTGACAAGGCGCTAAAGCTTCTGGCGGTGGGCAACGACGAGGAATCGGGCCACGGCGGGGAAGGCGAATTGGCAAAGCATTTTACGCTGATCTCGGACATCTCCAAATCGCTGACGATCGACGGATGGGTGGTTATTGTGCTGTGCGGGATACTGGCGGTTGTGGGGTGGGTGGTGGCGGGAATGAAGTTTGTTTACCTCAACAAAATCAAGAGGGCCACCAACGCGTTCCTGAAGGAGTGGGATCATTTGGCAGCGGACCTCAGCGTGCTTGATCACGGGGACGAGCAGAACGTCAAGAGCATGGGCGGGAAAGCCAACAGCAAGGCGCAAAAGCTCATGCGCCACTCGCCGCTTTATCATATTTACAAGATCGGCTCCTCGGAAATTCAGCACCGGATAGAGAACGCCGAGAATGAGTTCAATGGGCTCTCGGGGCGCTCGATGCAAGCGATCCGGGCGACACTGGATGGCGGCCTATTGCGTGAGGTCCAACGGCTCAATTCGCACCTGGTCTTTTTAACGATCGGTATTGCCGGCGGCCCTTATCTCGGGCTGCTCGGGACGGTGATCGGGGTCATGATCACGTTCGCCGTGATTGCGAAAACCGGGGCGGTGGAAGTCAACTCGATTGCGCCCGGCATTGCGGGGGCGTTGCTGGCCACGGTGGCGGGCCTGGCGGTCGCGATCCCGGCGTTGTTTGCCTACAGCTACCTCAGTTCGCGGATCAAGGATGCGATCAGCGACATGCAAATTTTCATCGACGAGTTCATTGCGAAAATCGCGGAGGCGTTTCCATCCAGCAACGATTAGCGCGCCCACATTTGACTCATGCAAGCTGACTCCGACAAATCGTATGATGACATCAATGTCACGCCGATGGTGGACCTCTATTTGGTCCTCCTGCTGATCTTCATCATCATGACGACAGCCGGGGTCCAGAGCGTCAAAGTGAACCTGCCGACGGCGGGGGGGCCGACCACAAAAAGCGAGGGCCCGAAGACCCAGGCGATCACGCTCAATAACGAAGGCAACGTGTTCCTCAACACGATTCCCGTGAGCCTTGAGGAGCTGGAACAGAAGCTCGCCCAAGTCAAAAGCAAGACCCCGGAATTTCCGGTGGTGGTGCGGGGCGACAGCCAGACCCAATACCAGGGAGTGATGGATGTGCTCGATGTCCTTGGGCGGATCGGGATCACGCAAGTCGGCCTGGCAACCAAGCCGAAATAAATACGCCATGAGTAACCAACTAGATCTACTCGAAAGGCCGCAGAATAGGACCTATAAGTCGTATAAGACCTATAAGTCCCATTCACCCCGCGCTGCCACCGCTCCCAAACCATCCAATCAACCGGATGACGACCAGGACGAGGAGAGCTTTTTTAAACGGTTCCGGGTTCTCCTGGTGGTGGGATGCGTGGTTGTCGCCGGGATCCTTTGGGCGGTTCTAGGCAAGTCTGAGGGCAAAAGCGCGCCGGCTCGCAAAGCGCCGGCACCGATGACCGTGGTGAAGATCCAGCTCCCTCCTCCGCCGTCGCCGCCAAAACCGCCACCACCTCCTCCAAAAGAGGTGAAGCCAGTTGAGCAGGCACCGACCGTCAAGCCCGATGCAGACAAGCCGAAGCCTGTGGAGAAACCGCCGGAAGGACTTGGCACCAACAACAAAGGCGGCAAAGGACCGGGGATGGGATTAAGCAGCCGAGGCGATGGGATGATTGGTGGAAATGGAAAAGGGCGTGGCGGCGATGGCACGCGTGCGGCGTGGTATGCCGGCAAGCTCCAGGCGAAGATCGCGGAGGCGATGCGCAACCATCGCAAAACGCGCAATGCCAGTCTCCGGGTAAATGTGAAAGTTTGGCCGGATGCGAGTGGACGTGTGACGCGGGCGCAACTGGACGGCACAACTGGGGACGCGTCAGTGGATGCGGTGCTCAAGGACGAGATCCTTGCTGGGATCCAACTTCCGGAAGGTCCGCCGGAAGGGATGACGATGCCGATTTCGCTTCGTCTCACGGCCAATCGTCCCAACTGAAACCAGCCCGCACAATTTTTCAATTCATGTCATCTCACTCACATTTTATTCGCTGGAACCCGCTGCTTGCGCTCGCATCGATCTGCTGCTTTGCCGGGGAGTTTTCTGCGTTGGCTGGACGCCCCCGGGATTCTTCCGAGGTCCCCACAATCGACCTCTCTGATCTCCCTCAATCGGCTCCGTTAATTGCGGCTGCTCCTTCTGCTGGGACCGAACCAACCGCTTCAACAACGGTGGCAGCTGAGGAACTCGACCTCACCCAAGGAGGACCTCCGGCGTCGGGGCCTTCCACCAATGTGACGATCAACCTGATCCAGCGCTTGGTGCAACGCGGTATTTTAACGCAGGAAGATGCCACCGATTTGATCAACCAAGCGGAAGCCGACACGATCGTGGCACAAGCCCAGGCGGTGGCTGTTGAACAGATTGCAACGGCGCAGGCTGCGGCTCCGCCTGAAGCCGATCCATACGGGGCAGACGAGGGGATGATGGTCAATTACATCCCGGAGAGCGTCAGGGCGCAGATGCGCGAGGAGATCAAGCAGGAGGTCATGGCCACGGCTCGCGCGGAGAACTGGGCGGCGCCGCGCACCCTTCCGGAATGGACCACTCGGATCCGGCTCTCGGGTGATGTCCGTGTTCGTTACGACGGCACATTTTTTCCAGACGCCAACGATAACACCGGCGCGTTTCCCAATTTCAACTCGATCAATACGGGCGCGCCTTTTGATGTGAGCGGCACCCAGTTCTCGCCACAATTCAATGTCGATCAAAACCGCCACCGGCTCCGATTGCGCTTGCGTTTGGCGCTGGAGGCGGATCTCGGAAATGGGTTTACCGCCGGGATGCGGATTGCGACGGGCGAAAACAATTCGCCGGTCTCGACCAACCAAAGCTTTGGTCTGGCCAACCAGGGACAGGGTGGGAACTTTTCCAAATACAGTATCTGGTTGGATCGCGGGTTCCTGCGTTACGAGGCGGGCAAGGACGCCTCCCAGAGGCTGTCAATCACGGCTGGGCGTTTCGACAATCCATTCTTCACAGCGAGCGATATCGTTTGGGATGACGATGTGGGATTTGATGGGGTGGCGTTGCAGGCCCGGTATGAAGTGTTGCCCGGCGTCACACCGTTTTTCAGCGCGGGCGCATTCCCGGTTTTCAACACCGATTTCAATTTCGCTTCCAACCAGCCCGCGAAGTTCAAGAGCACCGATAAATGGCTCTATGGCGGGCAACTCGGAATCGATTGGCGGGCGCGCAAAGAGATCAACCTGAAACTGGCCGTCGCGTATTACCAATTCGACAATATCGAGGGGCAGCTTTCCGATCCGTTCCTTCCGCTCGCTGCAAACGATGCGGGCAACACCGATAACACCCGGCCTTCCTTTGCCCAGAAAGGGAATACTTATCGGCCACTGCGGCGGATTATTGCGAGCCCGCTCAATAATTTCGGCACCACAAACCAGTTCCAATACTTCGGCCTGGCCACCCCGTTCCATGAAGTCGTTGTCTCTGCAAAACTCGACCTGACGCGATGGGAACCGTTCCAGATTTCGATCTTTTCTGAATGGGCGAAGAACGTGGCATTCGACAGCGAGGCGATGAACCGCATCGCCGTGAATAACCGGGGGCCGAACTCCGCTCTTGGACAAGTCGGCGAGTTCGATGGGGGCGACACGGCATGGATCGCAGGAGTCAAGGTTGGCGCTGCGGCTTTGCAAAAAGCGGGCGACTGGCAATTCGGACTCAGTTACCGATACGTGGAATCTGACGCTGTGGTGGATGGGTTGAGCGACTCGGACTTCGGGCTCGGGGGGACCAATCTGCGCGGCTACAGCCTTTCTGGAACGGTCGCCATCTCGCCACGGGTCTCGCTTGGAATGCGCTGGATGAGCGCCCAGGAAATCGCGGGGCCGCCACTCAACGTGGACATTCTCGAAGTCTCTTACTCGGGAAAATTCTAAATATGATTCGCCTCATTATTCTTCTCATGGTTTGCGGGATTTCATCGCTGCAAGCTGCCAATCCAAGCGCTGACGAATTGAAGCTCCGGGAAAGCCTCCGCAGCGCGCTTCTTCAGTTGCGCACGATGCAGAGCCAGCGCGATAATTTCGAGATCGCAAAAACGGAGGCGGAGCAGAAAAACGAGGTGCTTGTGGCCCAGCTCGAAACGCTCACCAAACAGATGGCGGGTGAGAAGGAAGCGACGGAAAAATCAATCAGCGATCTCACGGAAAAAGCGGCGGCGCAAGGGAGTGAGATTGCCAAACTGCGGGCGGATCTTGCGCAATGGAAGGCTGCCCAGATCAAAGCGGCGGAGACGGCAGCGACCAAGGAAGCGGAGCGGGCGAAGCTGGCAATGCAAGGGATCGAGCTCCAGCGGCGGGTGGCGGATCAGCGGACCAAGAACCTCGCGATGTTCAAGATCGGGACGGAGATCCTTTCCCGATATGAAAATTTTGGGCTCGGGACGGCGCTTTTAGCCCGGGAACCGTTTGTGGGAACAACGCGGGTGAAGCTCGAAAACCTTGTCCAGGAATACTCGGACAAACTCTCTGAACAACGAATCAAACAATGAGAACTCCGCATCCATCCCGTTTGAATCGGATTGGAGCAACGCCATCGACGGCACTCACTAGTGCCATTTCCGTGGCACTCGGAATGTGCGCCATGTTCACGATCAGTTTACCCGCTGAGGCTGGCGATATTTTGCGCGGCGGGAGCGTGGTCGGGACCAAGCCCGGCAGCAATGCATCGGGCGGCCCCACATCCGCAGCGGCGGCCCAGGCGGCGATGAATGCAAAGGATGCCCTGGCACGGACGACGCAAGCGGTTCAATCGGTGCGAGCCATGCAAAAATCGGCCCGCGAGATTGCCCGGAGAGGCCCGAATAATCTCGGGATGGACCCCAACCACGCCGGGGTGAGGCTGCCAAATGTTCCGAACGGCCTGGTGGTGGGCGGGCTGCAAGTGGCACCTGGCGTGCCTGTGAATCTATCGGCACCAACGGCCGGAGAAAATGCGAGCCTCTGGCGCGGAGCGCTTCTTCCGAAATCAACGGTCTCAAAAGGCAAGACCACAGTCGGGATTACCCAGACCCAGTCCCAAGCGGTGTTGACATGGAAAACCTTCAACGTCGGGAAAGAGACGACCGTCAATTTCAACCAGGCTCGCGGCACACAGAAAGACGGCAGCAATAGTTGGATCGCATTCAACCTTGTGCTCGATCCTTCCGGGATTCCGAGCCAGATCCTTGGATCCATCACAGGGCCCGGTTCAGTTTATTTGATCAACCAGAATGGGATCATCTTCGGCGGTTCGAGTCAGGTGAATCTCCACTCCTTTGTCGCCTCTTCGTTGCCCATCAATGAGAATCTTGTTTCGCGCGGATTGCTCAACAACCCGGATGCGCAGTTCCTTTTTTCATCGTTGCCAATCCTTGCTGGCGCCAATGGGACTCCCGCATTCACGCCGGAAGATCCGTTGACGCCCGATGGGACCAATGGCGATGTGAAGGTGCAGGCCGGCGCGGTTATCAAAAGTCCATCCAACGATGCGAAGGTTGGTGGGCGCGTGATGCTGCTCGGCGCCAACGTGCATAACGCCGGGACAATTTCCACCCCCGATGGTCAGACGATTCTGGCCGCCGGGCTGCAAATCGGCTTCGGCGCTCACGCAAGCAGCGATCCGTCCCTGCGTGGCCTCGATGTTTTTGTCGGGGCCGTTGCGGAAGGCGTCGGGCCGGTTTACGCGGGAGCGGCGACCAATTCCGGTCTGATTCTCACTCCGCGTGCCAACCTCACGATGGCTGGCAAGAATGTAAAACAACTCGGCGCCGTCGATAGCAGCACCTCGGTCTCGCTCAATGGCCGGGTTGATCTGTTGGCAAGTTTCGATGCGGTTCCTTACCCAATCAGCGCCAGTGGCACCGCAAAAGGGCACGCCCCGTTTCTTTTCAAGTCCACCGGGACCGTGACCTTGGGGCCGGGTAGCGCCACGCAGATTCTGCCTGAGTTTTCAAATGCAGCCACAGTGGTTGGAACGACCCTGGCCCTTCCTTCCCAAGTCAACATCAATGGGCTCGTCATTCATCTTGCCTCGGATTCCACGCTGCTGGCCCCGGGTGCTGCCATGACCTTGAACGCCGGGACATGGAAATTTTCCGCTGCAACGCCAACAACGCCGGTGTCGCCCTTCATCTATTCGGCGGGGCAAATTTACCTCGACTCCGGGGCCCTGATTAATGCCGCCGGATCCACAGGTGTCAGTGCGTTGCTGACTTCCAATATCCTCTCGCTTGAGCTTCGCGGCTCTGAGTTTGCCGATGCCCCGCTTCAGCGCGATGGCATCTTCCGTGGCGCGACAATCCAAATCGATGCGCGTGAAAGTGGCATATTCAACGGGGCCAATTGGGTGGGAACGCCGCTCGCAAACGCGGCCGGATATGTCGGGCTCATCGAGCGCAGCGTTGGCGAACTGACGATTGCGGGCGGCAACGTGAAACTTAATGCGGGCGGCTCCGTCGTGTTGCAAAGCGGCTCCAAGGTCGATGTCTCCGGCGGGACCGTTGAATATCTTGGGGGGCTTGTAAAAACCACCCGGCTGATCCAAGGGGCGCGTCTTCTCGATATTACCCAAGCGACTCCAGACCAAATCTACGACGGGATTTACACGGGGAATTTCACCGAGTTCCATCCGAAATACAGTTTCAGCGAGACCTTCAAAAACCCGCTGGCACTTGATGGCGAGCACTTTGAACCGGGTTACACGCATGGTGGAAACGGAGGATCCCTCACCATCAATGCGCCTGCCGTGGCGCTTGATGGATCATTGGTCGGCCATACGGTGACAGGTCCGCGCCAGCGCGTGGTTGGACCCGGGCTGAGCACTTTGTCGCTGACTTTTCAGGCGCAATCCCCGACCGGTCCGCGGTTCCAAACATTTTCGCCAACGCCGCCCAAAGTCATATTCCAGAACGGGCTCCAAGCGCCTGCGCCAGTTGCATTCCGGCTCGATCCGACGGGCAACCCATTCGCGTTGCGGCCTGAGCGGCGCAGTCATGTGTTTCTCGCCCCCGAATTGGTGGGGCCCGGCGGGTTTGGCAATCTGACGATCAGCAATGCGGATGGAGGGATCGTGGTGTCGAAAGGAGTGTCGTTGAATGGGACAGTTGGCGGGTCGCTTACCCTTGATGGATCCAATATCGATATCGAGGGGAGCATCACAATCGCCGGCGGCAACCTGACACTGACAGCGCATAATATTTCGCCCACAACGGTCGCTGATTTACTTGCCAGTCCCGACGCTGCCCAAACGCCGGAGCCCAATAAGCGTCGCGGACATTTCACGTTGGGCGCGGATGCGAAATTGAACACGGCGGGATTGATTGTGGATGACCGGGCTGGGACGCCTGTGCCCGGGGAGCAGCCATTCATCAATGGTGGCGGCTCAGTCTCCATTTCCAGTTACAATGTGAATCTGATTTCCGGAAGCACGATTGATGTCTCGGGCGGGGTGGCTCTTACTCCCACTGGGAAACGGACCTATGGCAACGGCGGCCGGATCGTGATCAATGCGGGACAGGCCGCGACGGTTGCCCGCGATCCCGTTCTCGCGGCCGTTATCGGTGGACACCTCAACCTTGGCGCCAATCTTCTCGGATATTCAGGAGCGAAGGGTGGTTCCCTCAGTATTCTTGCGCCGCGTATTCAAGTCGGTGGACTGACTCGCATTCCCGGAACCCTTTTGCTTCCAACGGATTTCTTTAACCAAGGCGGGTTTGCCAGCTTCACTTTAAAGGGGCTCGGTGCTTTGAACGGCGCAGGCGAATCGCTTCCAGCAATCCTGATCTCGGCCGGGATCGAGCTCGCCCCGCAGGTCCGTGGCAGCGTTGCAGTGCCCGATTCTAACGGAACCAATATCGCCCTGATTCCCGTCGATAAACCTGAGGGCTATCGCTCACCGGTCAGTCTGACTTTCAACGCGCTCGGTGTCCGCGACAGTTTCACCAAGCTCCCAATTATCCGTGGAGATTTGGTGCTTGGACGAGGCACCCGGATCACCACCGACGCGCTCGGGAGTGTGACGCTGACAGGCGAAACCGCGACGGTCCTCGGCTCCATTTTTGCCCCCGGCGGCGCAATCACGATTGGCGGCGGCCGCGATTCCAACGTCGTATTTCCCGAGATCGCACAGGCGCAGTTGAAAGCCCTGGCAACGGTGTTTATCGGACCCAATTCCGTGCTCTCTGCGAAAGGAAAGACCGTGATGCTTGCGGATCCGCGTGGCAATGACGTCGGGCTCGCGCTTCGCGGTGGGAGCATCAATGTGAGTGGCAATATCGTTGCGGCGGCCGGGTCGCGGCTCAACGTTTCTGGGACCCAGACGAACCTCGATCTCGCCCTCGGATACGGGATGCTTGGAATGCTTCCAGCACGTCCGATGGAGGGATCATTCCTTGGATCGCTGGTGACATCGACCTTGGTGGAAACCAGCGCCGGCTCGATCAGTTTAGCCGGTGGTCAGGCGCTCTTTAGCGATGCCACACTCATCGGACGCGCAGGCGGACCCAGCGCGCTCGGCGGTTCGATCACCCTCTCCTCGGGTCGCTTCGTGGCGCTCGGCGATTCGACCCCGCAGACTCCGCTCAGCGTGACGCTCTTCGTGACGCAGGACGGCTTGAACGTTCCGCAGAATTTCCTCGCCCCCGGCAAGCGCGTCGGCAAGCCGATCATTGATGGCACTGGGAACGCCCTTGCCCAAGGCCATATCTCCATTTCCACTTTTGCCCGGGGCGGGTTTGATGCGGTCTCGCTGATGGGAAGCGTCGACTTTTCTGGACTGATCAACCTGGCGACAGCGGGAAGCCTTAACGTTGGCAGTGGGGGTGTGATCTTCAGCGATAGCGCAGTCCGATTAACCGCGCCGCATGTAGTCTTGGGCACACCATTCCGTCCGCCATTCGCCCCGGAAGAATCGCGCAACCCATTCCAATCCGGCTCAGTCCCATTCAATTTCTCACCGACTTATGGGGCGGGGAGTCTGACTGTGACCGCTGATTTGATCGATATCGGGAACTTGTCGTTGCAAGGAATTGGGTTGGCGAAATTCATTGCGCACAAGGGGGATATCCGGGGGGATGGGACATTGAATGTCGCAGGCAAGATCGTGATGATTGCGGGCCAGGTTTATCCGCCAACTGCGGTGGCATTTGCGATTGCGGCATCTGATTACACAGTGGGAGGTCTATCGCAACCGGGCTCAGTCACAATCATCGGTTCGGGCTCACGTCCATTGCCGCTCTCTGTTGGCGGGCTGCTCACCATTCACGGCTCGATCATTGAGCAACGTGGAACCGTGCGCGCGCCGCTCGGGACGATTCATCTCGGTTGGGATGGCGTCGGGACTCCCCCGATTAATCTCATCACCGGCCAGGCCGTGGCGGCAACCACCCAACTCACTTTGGGCAAAGGGAGCTACACCTCTGTTTCCGGTATCGATCCGCAGACAGGTCAAGGCGCGCTCATCCCATTCGGCCTCAATTTCAATGGCATCTCATGGATCGATCCAAGTGGGACCGACATCACGGCCACAGGCGCGCCAGGCAAAGCGATCCGCCTTTCCGCTGCCAACATCACCGATGCCGGCGGCTCCTTAATCGATATCCGTGGCGGCGGCGATATTTTCGCCTATCGCTGGGTTCCCGGCACCGGCGGCAGCAACGACATCCTCGCATCGACAACCACCTTTGCTGTCATTCCCAATTACTCGGCGGATTACGCTCCATACGCCCCGTTCACCACCGCTTCGAGGACAGGGAATCTCGGCGGCGATCCGGGCTACGTGAACAGTGCGCTTCGCGCGGGCGACAAGGTTTATCTCGGTGCAAGCAATGGATTGCCTGCCGGCATGTATACGCTTTTGCCGGCGCGTTATGCCCTGCTGCCCGGCGCGTTCCTCGTCACTCCAAAAACGGGCATCCCCAACGGAACCCATGCGTTGCCCGATGGCTCAAGCATCGTCACCGGATCTCGCTCCGGGCAAAGCCAGACGGAGCAATCACTTGGAAACATTTTCGAAATTGCGTCCGGATCGGTTGTCCGGCAGCGCGCCCAATATGACGGATTCTCAGGGAACATCGTCCTGACCGAAGCGCCGAGGAAGCTTGGCCTCGCAGTGCCACGCGCTCCCCGCGATGCAGGACATCTGGTCCTCACCGCGACTCAATCGTTGATCCTCAAGGGCCGGGTCGCTGCGGATGCCCCACAGCTCAGTCGCGGCGGGCTGGTCGACATTTCCAGTGCCCTCGATATCCGGATTTCCGGGTCGGGCAGTGGCGGAGCCCCGGGTGAGCTCGTCCTGAAAGCTGGCGATCTTAATCGGTTCGGAGCCGAAAGTTTGCTGATCGGCGGACTCCGTCAGTTTGGCAGCAACGGAATCACCATCCAGGTCAAGAGCAGCAATGTGACCGTGGACAATGCCGGCTCCCCATTGCGAGTGCCTGAACTGGTGCTTGTGGCCAATCGAAATCTTACCCTCGCAGACGGCGCCCAAATCGATCAAACGGGGCTCCGGATTAATTCGAGTGAAACAATGCGGCTCGGCACTGCTTCGGTCCCTGGCAGTGGCGATGGAACGCTCCTATTGGTGAGCAGCGATCCATCGGCACGAATTGTCCGGGCTGGTTTGGGGAGTTCGACATTGCCCAATATGATGATCGGGACCGGAGTGACGATTGCAGGGGAGGGAGTCATCCTCGATTCGACATACGCGACTTCGCTGGATCCGAGTGCGTCCCTTGATGGCAAGGCGATCTCGCTCAACAGCGGCCAGATCTCGCTTCAGCTCAATGATCCCGGCGCGTTGCAACCCACCGTCGGCCTCGTCCTCGCGGGTGCTGCCCTTCAAAGCCTCCAATCCGCCGGAACCCTCTCGCTTCTGAGTTATTCATCCATCGATGTTTACGGCAATGGCACTGTGAGCTCGCTCGGGACCCTCGCGCTTCATGCGTCTGAAATCCGCGGATTCAATACCAGCGCGGGTGGGACGGGAACGGCGACGTTTTCCGCGCCAGTCATCACGCTCGACAACAGTCCGGGCGGTTCCATTCCAGGGATTGTGGCGGCAGCGAGCGGGACCTTGGAATTTGAGGCGGAAACGATTCGGATTGGGAGCAGTATTGTGAAGCTCGATCAGTTCGCAAACCTTGAGCTCACCGCATCGCGAAGCATCATTGCGTCGGGAACCGGGGGGTTGGCGGCGCAAGGTTCGCTGACAGCAACAACGCCGATATTCGCGGCCGGAAAAGGGGCAGTGCATACGTTTAGCGCGGGTGGGGTCGTGACGATTCAAGCACCCACTGTCGGATCTCCAGGCGGTGCGTCGGCGGATCTGGGAGGGCTGGGAGCCAGCCTCACGTTTGAAGGCGCATCCATTGTGGCGAGTAGCGCCGTGTCGTTGCCGAGCGGATCCCTGACTCTTCATGCAACAACAGGTGATGTGAATGTGGATGGCGGCCTCGATGTTGGTGGCACAGCCCAACTCTTTTATGATCTCACACGTTACACCGATGGCGGCTCAATCAATCTGATCTCCGATACCGGTTCAGTAACAATCGGCGGGACTGGCAGCTTGTCGGTTGCCGCGCAGGGAGCTGGCGGGAATGCGGGTGCCATTTCCATTTCCGCTCCATTGGGGGCGATCAATTTCAATGGTTCACTGCAAGGCCAGGGCGGTGTCAATGGTCGGGGCGGCGCGTTCTCCATTGATGTCGCCACGATCCCCGGAGGCAGTCTCGCAGCACTCGGCGCGAAACTTGATGCAGGTGGTTTTTTTGAAGCCCGCGCGGTTCGGCTGCGGACCGGTGATCTGCTTATCGACGGCACTTCAGCCGCAAGGACGCTCCGTTTCTCGACCGATGCCGGATCGATTACGGTGAATGGAATCCTTGATGCCTCGGGGGTTACCGGTGGTTCAATTGGGCTTTATGCGCATGGCAGCATCGCGCTGGCTACCGGCTCGATCCTGACGGCAGCCGGCCAGGACTTTTCCACTGCCGGACAGGGCGGGGCAATCACGTTGGAGGCTGGCTCCCAGACGAATGGGATTATCAACGCCGCAGCGATTCTTGACGTGCAGGCCGGCTCGACCATCGATCTTTCTGTGGCGCAAAAAACTGCAACCAGCGCGGGGGCCGGACAGTTCTCCGGGACTCTCCATTTGCGCGCCCCACAGACTGCAGGAGCAGTTGACTTGCGCATGGCGCCGCTCAACGGGACGATCGTGGATGCTTCAAGTATTGTTATTGAAGGATACCAACTTTTGACACCCGCAGGCGGATTGATCGCAGCGGCGACGCGGGCCAGCGTGAGTGCCAACGGCACGGCGTTCACCGCCAATACTGGGGCGATGACAGCCCGGCTCCTTGCCAGCAATGCAGCTCTGAACCCTGTTGTAAGCATCGTTCCCGGCACTGAACTGATCAACCTCGGCGGCAACCTGACACTCGGCACCGCCGCTTCCATCAACACCAGTGATTGGGATTTCTCCACGTTCCGTTTTGGACCAAAGAATGTCCCCGGCATCCTCACGATGCGTGCATCTGTGGATCTCGTCTTCTTCAATTCGTTGAGCGATGGATTTGTTTCGAGTGCTTACACCGCGCTGTTGCTTGCCCAAAACCCATTGCTCCAGGCCAACGCGCAATCATGGTCTTACCGTCTTACTGCTGGGGCTGACTTTTCATCCGCAGATTTCCATGGCGTCCGACCGCTTGCGAATCTCACGGCCAATTCCGGTTCGCTGCTTCTCGGCAAAAACGGCGGCACCAATATTTCCAATCCATTTGGGACCGGCGGCCTCACCCAGAATGCGATTGGCAACCGATTTCAGGTCATCCGGACCGGTTCCGGGAGCATCGATATTTCGACCGGGCGGGACCTTCATTTACTGAATCAGTTTGCGACGATTTACACGGCGGGGACGCAGATTCTAAACCCAACAACAGTGAAGGCAGCGGGTGATTTTGATCTCCCCGTCCTGAGTCTGCTCGGCGGACAGGGGAGCCTTGGCGCTGTTCAGCAATCGCCGCTTTACGCAGCCCAATATACTTATGCAGGCGGCAATGTGGCACTGGCGGCCGGCGGCAATATTGCGCATTTGACCCGCGACCCGCTTGGCAACTTGATTGCCGACTCCGAGCGTGAAATGCCGACCAACTGGCTTTATCGGCGTGGATATGTTGATCCCGCCACTGGCCAGTTCGGAGTGGCGCGTTGGGGCGATGTGGCATCCACAACCTGGTGGGTCGATTTCTCCAATTTCTTTGAAGGCGTTGGGGCCCTCGGTGGCGGCAATGTCAGCCTGATCGCCGGACGCGACATCGCCAATGTGGATGCCATGGTCCCAACTAATGCCCGCATGCCAAAAGGAACGCCCCGGGCAGCGGACCTCGTGGAATTTGGGGGAGGCGATCTAACGGTTCGCGCCGGACACGATATCGATGGCGGTGTTTATTACATCGAACGCGGGCAGGGGACTTTGCGCGCGGGCAATCAGATCCGCACTAATGCGACACGTTCGCCTTCCCTCACAATTTTGAAGGTGCCCAATGAGGTCGAGTCGCCCAATGCGTGGTTGCCGACAACGCTCTTTCTTGGAAAAGGAAGCTTTGAGGTGGCAGCCCAGGGCGACCTCCTTCTCGGGCCGGTGGCGAATCCATTCATGCTCCCGGGCGGCGTCAATAACACCTTCTGGTATAAATCGTATTTCTCCACATACGCCCCCACCTCAAGTGTCAACGTCTCGTCGCTTGGCGGCTCAGTGACACTCCGGACCAGCGCCACATTGGCCGGGGAATCCACCCCGACACCGCTTCTCCAGGCATGGTTCCAGCGAGAGTTACTCCTAGTCGCGGGAAGCGTTCCTTCCGCCTCCTTTTATCAACCATGGCTGCGCCTCAATGAAAGCCAGGTGGCTCCGTTCCGCACCGCTGCCAGTCTGATGGCACCGACCTTCCGGGCCACTGCCTTCTCGGGGAACCTCAACCTTGTGGGGGGCTTGACGCTCTTCCCGAGTGCCCGTGGCACAGTTGATCTCGCCGCCGCCAATTCCATCAATGGCCTGCACCCCAACGGCATGACCAACTCGATTATCCCCAACACATTCGTGCGCTCGTGGGGCTCGGGGGGGATCAACCTTTCTGATGCGGATCCCAATTCGCTGCCGGGTGTCGCGTCGCCTTTCGCGTATCAAACGATCAGTGGCGTAAGCGCGTCCCAGAGCCGGGCGACCCAGGATAATTTCCTTTCCTCAATTGACGTCCGCTTCGCCGAGACCGGCTCCACACAGGACGCGGCGGCGGCCCTCGAAACCAAGCAAGCGCTTCACGCTTCGGGCATCCTCCATGCCGGGGACCCGAATCCTGTGCATCTTTACGCCCTCAATGGCGACATTTCAGGCCTCACTCTTTTCTCGGCAAAATCCGCCCGCGTCATTGCTGGCAACGATCTGAGCGATATCGCCCTATATATTCAGAACACTTCCGCAAGCGATCTCTCCGTGGTTTCCGCAGGACGCGATATCATTGCTTACGCCCCAAATTCCCCGTTGCGGATCCTGGCGCAGGCACCTGGCAACGCGCTCAATTCCGGCAGTGGCACATTGGCTGGCGATATCCAGATCAGCGGCCCGGGAGTGCTTGAGGTGCTTGCAGGGCGCAATCTCGATCTTGGGATCGGGCCGAATAATCCGGATGGCACCGGCGTCGGAATCCTGAGCCTTGGCAATGCCCGCAATCCGGCGCTGCCATTTGAAGGAGCGAGTATTTTTGCAGGAGCAGGAATTGGGAGTTCGCTTGGACTGGCCAACAGCAGCCTCGATATCGACAGCTTCCTCGACCAGCTTACATCAACTGAGATTGCCGGATATCTGGCCGAACTGAACCTCCAGTCCGGCCAATCCAGTGTTAGGACCGCCGCAAAGCTCGACCAGCTTGCCCCGGCGGATCGGGCCCATCTCGCGCTCGAAATGTTTTACCTCGTCCTCCGCGATGCCGGACGCGACAAAGCAATCACGGGGAACTACGATTCAGGATTCGCGGCAATCGATGCCCTCTTTAGCGGGACGAAATTGCCCGGCGATATCCTGCTCACCTCGCGCGAGGTCAAGACCAAGAGCGGCGGAAACATCAGCCTGTTCGCCCCGGGTGGCGGACTTACGGTTGGATTCGATATCAGTGGCAACCAGGCTTTGGATCAAGGCGTCCTTACTGAGTCGGGTGGAAACATTTCCATCTTCACTCATGGCGATGTGAATGTCGGCACCTCGCGAATTTTCACACTCCGCGGCGG